>DATLOI010000205.1:0-8187 GCA_035536295.1 Casimicrobiaceae bacterium | reverse complement strand
CAAACTCTAATCAGCGCCGCGACAGTCACTGCGACGGTCGCGATTGCATAGTCGCGTGCGACCCCAATCCATGGTGGCTTTGCAGCGATCGTGCGAGCCATTCCACGATCCGCCCGCGCAGGCAAGGTCGCGCCGCCCAGGATGGATCCAATCCAAACCATGGCCACACCCGGCAGGAAGAGGCCGACGCCTGCCACCAACAATCCTTCGAGCAGGCCGTCGACGCCGCGCGTAAAGCCGACGGCCCACACGAACGCAGCCGCCGCGCCGGCCATCAGCGTGAGACCGGCGAGGCTCAACCGCCTCGCGAGAACTCTCGAAGTCGTTGTTTCGATCATGGCGCCAAGACGAGTGCGACTCAGTCTAGGTTGTCACCGGCCCGCACGCAAATGCGCCTGGCTCGACGGCGCGACCGTCAGTCGGCGGCGTTCGCTTCTGCGTGCGCCAACGGGAACGAAATCGTGAACGTCGCGCCGCGTCCGCGTCCTTCGCTGTGCACGGCAATCGTCCCGCCCTGGTGCTCGCATAGCTGCTTCGCGAGGCCGAGCCCGACACCAAAGCCGCTAATGCGGCCCCTTGCCTCGAGGCCCGGTCGGACGAACATCGTGAAAATGTCGGCAAGATGCTCGGCGGGAATGCCTTGACCCTCGTCGGTTACTGCGATCGAAGCGCAGTCGCCTTGCGTCCATGACGTCACGGCGACGCGCGTTCGCGGCAGACTGTATTTCAACGCGTTGGAGAGGACATTCACGAGAATTTGCTCGGCGCGCAACGCATCGACGAGAACCAGTGCGTCGGGTTGGGCATGCTCGACACCGATTGCGTGGCCACTCAGCTGCGCTGCGGCGCGCACCTGGTCAACCGCCCCGGTCACAATCGCAGCGAGGCTTCGCGGCGCAAGCTCGAGACTGACCAGTCCTTGCGAAATGCGAGCAACATCCACTAGATCGTCGATCAGTCGAACCAACAGCGAGGTCTGTCGATCGATCAGCGCCGTGGCTCGTTGCACGCGTTCGTTGTCGCCGGGCGCGCGTTGCAGGATTTGCACCGAGTTGCGAATAGGCGCAAGCGGATTGCGAAGCTCGTGCGCGAGCACGGCGAGAAACTCGTCGCGACGACGCACAGCGCGCTCGAGCTCCGCCTCATAGAGCTTGAGTTGTGAAATGTCGAGCGCCGCGGCCACTGCGCCGCGCACGTCGCCTTTCTCGTCATAGAGCGGGGCCGCGGTTACGCGTACGTAGCGCCGCACGCCGTCCGCTCGCACTGCTTCCATGTCGGTGCCGGGGACGATGCGACGCTCGCGCATCGCGATACGAATCGGCAGCTCGTCGCGCTCGACAGGACGCGAATTGCAGACAAACTGCCAATGCGCTGGTGCGCTCGCAGGTGAATCGGGGTCGATGCCAAGCAGCGCGTTGGCAGCGGGATTGCCAACGATCTCGTCACCGCGCGCGTCGCGCGCAATCCAAAGTGGCGCAGGCACACACGCAAAGAGTGTCTCGATCTCGGTAGTGCGCTCGCGCAACGCGCGATCGTCGCGTATGCGGTTGGTGACGTCGATGGCGATGCCGCCCAGCCAGCGCCGGCCCTCCACGACAACGGGAAAGCGAATGCAGAAGTAATGGGGATCGTCGGGTGAATGTGAAAGCGACGCCGCAGCGTCCGCAGTCGGCAGCGACGACGCAACGTCGCGCCACGCGGGGCTCGACTCAGCTGCCGCATTCATGAACATCAAATCGCCGTTCTCATCCTGGATGAAGGCGGGATAGGGAATGTTGGCCATGAACGCGGCGAACTTCCCGTCGGAGATCGCGCGTTGGCGTTCCGCCTCGCGCGCCGAAAAGCCGGCGGCCTCGGTGAGATCGGTGAGTCGCTGGCGCGCAGTCGAGGCGTCGCTCGCGAGATATTGCATGCGCCGGGCAAGGTCACCGCGCTGTGCGCGGTTCTTCATCCACAGCATCGCTGCAATGCATGCCGTTGCGGTGGAAAGAGCGAATCGCAGCACTCGGGAACCCGGCGTTAGCCCACGTCGATTCTAGCCAGCGCAGCCCTCGCACGGCGTTGAAATCATTACCTGCAACATGTGCCGGTTTGAACGTAATCATCGCGGTATTCCCTCGTGCCTGCGACGGCATGCAACTTGCGATTTCGCGACAACGACCGGCTACAACGCAAGGTCGCATTACCGAAGGAGAGCATGATGGCGGGACGCAACGACCGTGATGAAGAGAGGGAAGGACAGCAAGGTTCGCATCGGACAGGCCAGTACGGCATGAGTGGAAGCGAATCGGAATTCGGATCGCGCAACATAGGCGGTCAGCAGCATCAATCAGACATGGGACACCGGTGGGAACCGAGCCACGGGTCGCAGGGCTCGCAGAGCCAAGGCGGTTCTCAACACCGTGAAAGCCAATACGGCGGTTCGCGTCAGGGTGGCCAAGGCCAAGGAGGATGGTCGGGACAACATGGCGGCTCGCAAGGTTATGGCTCGCAAGGTTCCCAGGGGGGCTACGGCAGTTCGCAAAGCGGCGGGTCGCAGGGTTATGGATCGCAAGGTAGTTACGGCGGATCGCAAGGCGGCTACGGCGGAGCGCAGGGCGGCTACGGCGGAGCGCAGGGCGGCTACGGCGGATCGCAGGGTGGCTACGGCGGATCGCAAGGCGGCTACGGCGGCGGCCAAAGCAACCAGGGTTCGCAAGGTGGCTATTCACAGGGCGGATTTGGCGGTGGGCAAGGACAGGGTAGCGGCATGTATGGCGGCCAGGGCGGTTCCCCCTACGGGTCGCAAAACTACGGCCAGGGCTCGCCGGGTGGTTGGGGTCAGCAGCAAGGCTCGCAGGGTGGCTATGGTTTCCAACAAGGCGGCGGCTACGGCGGATCGCAAGGTGGCTACGGCGGATCGCAAGGCGGTTACGGCGGATCGCAAGGTGGCTACGGCGGCTCGCAAGGTGGCTACGGCGGCGCGCAGCAAAGCGGCTACGGCTCGCAGGGTGGATATGGCGGGTCGCAGCACACGAGTAGCGGCTACGGCGGGATGCAAGGCGGACAGCAGAGCGGATTCGGCGGCACGTCGTCATCTCGCTATGGACAAGGGCAATCGCAAGGCCGCCCGCAGCAGCGTCGCGGACCGAAGGGCTGGGAACGCTCCGACGAGCGCATCAAAGAAGATTTGTGCGAACGCTTGTACGGCAACGACGAGATCGATGCGGGTGAGGTGATCGTCGAGGTTCGCTCGGGCATCGTGACGCTCGACGGGACGGTCAGCGAGCGCCGAGCGCGTTACGTTCTGGAAGATCTCGCCGAAGCAACGCCGGGCGTGAAAGACGTCGAGAACAGAGTGCGCGTCGCTCGCGGCGGGGAGTCGCAAAGCTCTTGGGGCGGATCCGGATCATCCGGTGGCTCGATGGGCAGTTCCGGCGCGACCGGTAGCACCAGTTCGTCTGGCCTCTCGTCGCAGAGCGGTTCCACTGCCGGAAGCGCCGGTGGCTCGAGCGGCTCGTCCGGCATGAGCGGATCGTCGGGCAGCAGCGGTTTTTCGAGCGGCTCGGGGTCTTCGGGAACTACCGGTAGCAGCAGTCGCAACAAGGAGTGAACAGAGCTCCACAGCGCGAGAACGATCGTCGCGAAGACACCCGGCGTCGCGAGGCGCCGGGTGTTTTGTTGGCTGATCGCGATAGCACGTTGGCTGCCACCTTCGTTTCAGCGAATTCACTCATGCAGCAAGATCCCGTGTCGTCAGCGCCAGTATCTCGACCAGGCACGCGGGTTCTGATCGTCGATGACAACATCGACGCCGCCGACACGCTGGGCGACTTATTGCGGCTCGACGGCTACGCGCCGCAGATCTGCTATGGGGAAGAAAAGGCGCTCGCGACAGCGCGCTCGGACCCTCCCGAGATCGTGATTCTCGACATCGGCATGCCCGAACGCGGCGGTCACGTGCTCGCGCGTCAGCTTCGCGAGTTGCTGCCCGACGCGCTAATCGTCGCGTTCACGGGATTTTCGAGCGTCGATGACATCGAGCGATCGGTGCAGTCGGGCATCGACGAGCATTGGGTGAAACCGATGGGCTCCGTTGCATTCGCACACGCGCTCGCAACGGCGAGGCATTCGCGTACGCCACGCTGACCTAATGTTGCGCCGTGCGAAACGCTACTCGCATCGTCGGTGATGGAGTGAAACGCGCGCCCGCGAGCGCTACCAGCGTCGCCAGCAGATCGAGGTCCAGTGCCGTTGCGATCGTGTCTTCGCCTTCCTCGATTTCCCCCGCGAGAAAATCGAACAGCGTCGCGCCATTCGATTCCTCACCGGCAATCACCACGGCTTCACCCCGCTTGCAGCGCTGAATCGTATAGATCGTGCAGGTGAGGATCACCTGCTGGAATGCGCCGGGCGCGCATACGATCAGAGTAGGCTCGGGCATCACATCGACGCGCACCTGCACTTGTCGGCGCGCTGCTTCGACTCGCACCGCCTGCAACACCTCGGCGAGACCGCTGTGAACTTCGCAGAAAGCTTCGTTACGAAGGTCCTGCCATCCTGCCAGGCTTTCGAGAAGGCGCAGGTGCCGGTGCATCGCCTCGATCTCGGCGCGAATGGTAGCCGAGCGCCGATTCGCACCTGCGCGAAGTGACTCCACGTCGCGTGCGCTCGCGCTTTCCTGCTGCAATAGCTCGGTCAGCAACGCGAGGTTATGAAGATGACCCTTGAGCGCGTGCATCAGCGCCGGCGAGCTCAGCCTGGTGGCGAGCCCGGTCATCGCGAGGCCCGCTGCGCGCGAGCATTCCGTCTCCGCCAAGGAAGGGGGTTCGGTCGGAAATCCCCGCGCGGTCACTGCACGGACTTGTCGGTGTCCTGCGGTCCCCAGCTCGACGTCACGCTACCGCCGTGCGATTCACGCCAACGCGCGCCAGCTTCATAAACCCGCAGCTTGTTGTAGAGCGTCTTCGTGCTGATCTTGAGTATGCGCGCAGCTTCTTCGCGCGTGCGACAACGCTGAACGGTGTGAAGAATCAGCCGACGTTCGACTTCCGCCAGTGATTCGCCGACGGTCACCTGAAAACCCGTCGCAGCCGGCGAGACCGTTCCCAATACCGTCTCGCGCTGAAGTACCGGCTGGGTGATCGCACGGCCATCGGCGAGAATCCATGCGCGCTGCACGACATTGCACAGCTCGCGCACGTTGCCCGGCCAATCGTAGCGTTCCATACGCTCGATTGCAGAGGCGCTGAAAACTTTGTTCGCCTGGCCCTTCTCGTTCAACTGCGCGAGGAAATGCGAAGTCAACACGGCGATGTCACCGCGTCGCTCGCGAAGTGGCGGAACGTGCAACGGAACCACCTGCAATCGATACAGGAGATCTTCACGGAGCTTGCCCGCTTTCACCGCTTGATACGGATCGCGATTCGTCGCGGCGATCACTCGGACGTCGGTGTGAATTGTGTCAGTGGACCCGACGCGGGAGACCGAGCGTGTCTCGAGCACCCGTAACAGGCGCACCTGCAAGTCGGGCGGCATCTCGGTGACTTCGTCGAGGAACAGCGTGCCGCCGTGCGCGCGCTCGAAAAAGCCGGTGTGCTGGCGCGTAGCGCCGGTGAAGCTTCCCTTTTCGTGCCCGAACAATTCGCTCTCGATGAGATTCGGCGACACCGCACCGCAATTCACAGCGAGATAAGGCCCGCTCGCGCGCGGCGAAAGCTCATGCAGCGTTTGTGCGACCAGATCCTTGCCGGTTCCGCTTTCACCGATGATGAGGACCGTCGCATCGGTCGGTGCGATCCGGGCCATCGCGGTGAACAGTTTCTGCATTGGCGGGGAGTTGCCGATGAGGCGCACGAAACCGGTACGGCCGTGCGGCGATTGCGCCGGGGCGTGACGGTTGAGGATGTCCTGCAGTTTCTGCGTGTCGAGCGGCTTGGTCAGATAATCGACGGCGCCAAGGCGCATCGCATTCACGGAGCTTTCGACGGACCCATGACCGGTGATCAACACGATGTCGCTTTGCTGCGAGATCGAGGGCTCGGACAGAAGCTCCATGCCGCTGCCGTCGGGCAGCACGAGATCGACGAGAACGAGATCGGGCACCGGGTCGAACAGCTCGCGTGCTTCGGCCAGTGATGATGCGAGCGACGTCGTAAAGCCATCGCGAGCGATGAGGTCGGCCAGCGCGGAACGCGACGTCGGATCGTCGTCGACGATGAGTGCATGAGGCATCGGTGAATCCTTGCGGAACTAAAAGGAAGGGTAACCACGAATCGCAAATTCCGTTCCGCACCGGTTGAGGGGCGCAACACCCTGATTCCGCGGTTTACAAAGGACCCTCACGCACGCTCCGCGAGTAAAAATTGCGTGCGCCCGAGGCAAATGTGGGGGGCGGTTGTAAGCGTCTTCAGTTCGCGGAGCTACGTAGTTTTAACGAACGACGAATCCCGTCGAGTCGCTCGCCCCTTGTCGGTGCGGCGCAGCACGAGCGTCGGGCGCACGCGGCCGGTCTCGCGAATCTCGCCATCGCATGATGGCGGGCGCAAGTTCGGGATCCCGCGACGCGACTTCAAGCATGGCCTCGACCAGCCCACATCGCGTCCCGCAGTCGATATAGCCTCCAACGACATCGATCGAATAAATCGGTTCGACGGCGAGTAGGCTTTGCAGCGCGTTGGCGAGTCGCGTTTCGCGCGTTGGCAGCGTGCGTAGAGTGTCGAAAATCGCAGGGGCAGGACGTAGCGGCCGACGATTCCGGTCAGTAATGGCGCGAGGTCCGGTCCGCGTCGATCGATCGCTGCAGTACGCGGTCGTGTTCTCCGCAAGAAAGCGTCGCAACAACGGCGCAACTCGACGTGCGCTCGCGCGTGATCGACCAGGGCGAAGGGTTCGCCATCGAGCAGCGGTTCGACGCAACCAATTGCACGCGCCACGCCATGCGCTTCGAACTGACGAACCGACGCGAACGTAACGCGCTTCGCGCGCGGCGAATGCCAGTTCGCGAAATGATCCTCGATCGTGACGTCGTGGCGTGCTGTCACGAAAATGATCTGCTCGATCCCGGCGGCAACTGCTTCATCCACCACGAACTCGGCAAGCGGCTTGTCGACGATCGGTAGCAACGCTTTTGGAATTGCGCGGGTCGCAGGCAACAGCGACAAGCCGGGACCCGCGACGGGAATGACGGCTTTGCGAATGGTACTCATGGCATCGGTAGCATGCACGATCATCCTGCACCGATTGTTTCGCGCGATTGCTTTTGACGGCGCAGCGAATTTCGTGCCGTATGGCGATGTGAACGCACACAAGGCTACCTCAGTGACACGCTGCACTTGCGCGCCTTGCGGGGAGGAGGAATCGGCGGGAAATTGCTACCGGAACGCGAAAACCGAGTGCCTCGCACTCGCCGCGAAGCGGCCGACCAAAGCCAGTTGGTTTATCGTTCGCGCACGATCGGCGTTTGGCGATAGGTGAAAGTGTGTGCCGAAGCGCTCGACGGAAAATCGTCAACCCGGTAGCAACGCTGTTGCAATGCAACTAGAAACCAGGGGCAGCAGTCGTAGGCGTTGTCGTAAAGCTCCTCGACACTGTGGGCCCCTTGTGAGCAACGCGACCGCTGCTTACCCGGAACCGCCTGGGCTTGGCTTGGCCGACCACATTGAAAATCGCCGCCTTTCCGCTTGCAAGTATTACCGGTTAGGGGTCGTTTGCGCGTATTCTTTGGCTCGCTGTCGCCATCCTGCAACGCTCGTGGGCGGCGGTTTGGCGCGCGCCGGCCGATGCTTGGCATGCTCGCTGCTAACGATCTACATGGAGGAGCGCTGATCGGCGCCTCGGTTTCGACAGTTCAACCATCGAGGAAAGGAAACGACGTGATCAATCTGATCGCTTGGCTTGTGGTAGGTGGGGTCATCGGCTGGGTCGCCAGCATGATCATGCGGACCGATGCGCAACAAGGCATCGGACTCAACATCGTCGTCGGTATCGTCGGCGCGTTGATCGCGGGGTTCCTGATCTCGCCGCTCGTGGGTCTGCCCACGATCAACGACAATGCGTTTAGCATCGGCTCGCTGTTGGTGTCGCTGCTCGGCGCGGTGATCCTTCTGGCAATCGTCAATCTGTTCCGTCGCGGTCGGGTTCGCTAAACGACCCCGCAACCGAAGCGGAAAAGCGGCCATCTTTATCGATGGCCGCTTTGCTTTTCAC
>DATLOI010000204.1:0-42995 GCA_035536295.1 Casimicrobiaceae bacterium | reverse complement strand
GATCGAGTCCGCGGGCGCCAAGACCAAGAAGGCGCATACGATCAAGTCGCACCACAACGTCGGAGGCTTACCCGAAACACTTCACTTGAAGCTTCTCGAGCCGTTACGCGAGCTTTTCAAGGACGAAGTGCGCGAGCTGGGAAGTGAGCTAGGCTTGCCTCACACAGTGGTCCAGCGCCATCCGTTTCCCGGACCGGGGCTCGGCGTTCGCATTCTCGGCGAAGTGAAGCGCGAATACGCGGAGCTGTTGCGCCGCGCCGATGCGATTTTCATCGACGAGCTACGCGCCGCTCGTGACGCGGACGGCAAGTCCTGGTACGACAAGACCGCGCAGGCGTTCGCGGTGTTTCTGCCGGTGCGCTCGGTCGGTGTGATGGGTGACGGTCGCACCTATGAGCATGCAGTTGCTTTGCGGGCTGTTCAAACGACCGACTTCATGACAGCCCGTTGGGCCTCGTTGCCGCACGAGTTGCTCGCGAAAATCAGCAATCGCATCACCAACGAGGTGCGCGGCATCAATCGCGTCGTCTATGACATTTCGAGCAAGCCGCCGGCGACGATCGAGTGGGAATAACTGGCTGGACTGTCCCACCACCGCCAAATGATGAACGCACACGCAGATTCGACGCCGGACGTTGAGGTCGATCGCGCCGATCCGGTATTGCTTGATGCAGTCGCGCTCGATCGGCATCGAGACGAGCTCGTTGCGATCCTGGCCGATGCGATCGAAAGCAATGCATCGGTGGGCTACATCCTTCCCATCGATGCGACGACCATCGCAGGCTACTGGCAGAAAGTCATCGAGGAAGTAGCGGCGGGCGAGCGCTATGTATTCGGTACGTTTGTCGACGATAGGCTCGTCGGCAGCGTTCAGCTCGTCCCGTGTGCCAAGCCGAACCAACCGCATCGCGCTGATGTGCAAAAGCTTCTCGTGCGCAGCGAATGGCGGGGGCAGGGGATTGGCGAAAGACTCATGATCGAGCTGGAAGCGCTTGCGCTCGCACAGGGGCGCTGGCTGCTGCTACTGGACACTCGCACCGGCAGCAAGGCTGATGCGCTGTACACGAAATGGGGCTGGCAGGTCGTGGGTCGCGTCCCGGATTTCGCGCTCGATCCCGACGGTCGGCTCGCCGACTGCACGTTTTATTGGAAGCGCCTAAGTGTGGTGAGTCAGTAATTCGCTGTGCAAATCCGGCCAGGTCGCTCCCATACTTTGTTGCCCCTGCGCGGCAGGTGGGCCAACCTGGCCGCGCAAGGGCGTCGCGTCTGAAAGCGAACGCGGCCGGTTTGCGCAAGCATCCGAAACGTGGCGCACAATTCTTCAACGAATCACTGACTCACCACACTATGAGACAGACTTTCAATGCGCTTTCGCGCTGGCGCACACTGGCGGCGCGCGAGAACATTTTGCTCGCGGGATTGCAATCGGGACGACAGGACGATTTTCGCGTGATGCTGGCAGCAGTGGCGCTAGCCTTCGACGCGGATCGCGATTACACCGAAGCCGAAGTCAACGAGCGCCTCGACGCCTGGCTCGCCGACGCAGGCGTGATGTTGCGCACCGATCGCGCCGAGCTTCGACGCATGCTCGTCGACATGCGGCTTTTCACGCGTGACCCGTTCGGTCGGCGTTATCGACGTGTGGTGTCTCCAGAGGCGTTCGCGGCGCCCATCAGCGCACTCGAAGGCGTCGATCTTGCACACGTGGCGCGCGAAGCGCGCGAGGCTGCCTCGCGCGACCGTGCGTTGCGAAAGTCCGTATGGCAACAGCGCAACGCAGCGTCTCCTCACGATACGGCAACCAACGATGACGCGCTCTGGATGAAGGCCGCGCTCGAGATTGCGCAGATCGCGCGCGAGCAGGGGGAAGTTCCGGTCGGCGCTGTCGTCGTACAGCGCGGACGAATAGTGGGACGCGGCGGCAACGCGCCTATTGCGCACAACGATCCGACTGCGCATGCCGAAATCATTGCGCTGAAAAACGCAGCTGTCGAGCTTCAAAACTATCGCCTCGCGGATGCGGCTCTTTACGTGACGCTCGAACCGTGCGCAATGTGCGCAGGCGCGATGTTGCACGCGCGAGTTGCACGCGTCGTCTATGGCGCGAGGGATCCGAAAAGCGGTGCATGCGGATCGGTCGTCGATCTTTTCGCCGAGCCGCGACTCAATCATCACGCGACGGTGGTTGGCGGAGTTCTCGCAGAGGAGTGTGCGCAGCTCTTGTCCACGTTCTTCAAGACGAAGCGCGAGCTCGCTTCGTGACGGACTCGTTGTCGATCGGCTTGTTCGCGCCGTCGGGCGTGGTCATCGATACGGATGCGCTCGATCGCGCCATGCGGACGTTGCGCGATCTCGGGCATCGCGTCGTCGAGGATGACGCGAGTCGCGAGAAAGACGAGCGCTTCGCGGGCGATGATGCCGCGCGCCTTGCCGCGATCATGCGGATCGCTCGTGCTGATGTCGATGTAGCGATGGCGATTCGGGGCGGCTATGGCCTGACGCGCTTACTCGATCGCATCGACTATCGGGCGTTGCATGGCAAGCGCTGGATCGGACACTCCGATTTCACCGTGCTGCAACTCGCAGCGCTCGCGCGCTCCGGACTCGTCACGTATGCGGGACCGATGGCCGCCTATGACTTCAGCCCCAAGGAGCCGAGCGCATTCACGCTCGAGCATTGCTTTGCGATGCTCACCCGACACGAGCACGAAGTCGAGATCGCACTCGACGGACCGACGTCATCGCCGCTCGAAGGCACGCTGTGGGGCGGCAATCTTTCGATGCTCGCGCACGTGATCGGGACACCGTACCTGCCCAGGATCGAAGGTGGGATCCTGTTTCTGGAGGACATCTCCGAGCATCCGTATCGCGTCGAGAGAATGCTTTATCAACTTCATTACGCCGGCGTGCTCGCGAAGCAGCGCGCAATCCTCCTCGGCGCGTTCACCGATTACTCGCTTTACCCACACGACGCGGGTTACGATCTTCCGCGGGTCATCGAGCATTTGCGCAATTTGTCGGCTTTGCCGATCTATGCCGGTTTGCCGTTCGGACACGTGCGCGACAAGCTCACGCTGCCGGTCGGAGGGCGCATCACGCTGATACCGGGTGACGGCCGTGCGCGTCTCGTGTTGCGCGATCGATGAGCTTTGACGTTCGACTCACCGACTGGGCGCGCGACGCGTCGAAGCTGGCGGCCGTGCGCCGCGAAGTGTTCATTGTCGAACAGCGCATCGACGAGTCGCTTGAATGGGATGCTGCGGACGCTACGTGTGTTCATGCACTGGCAGAGGACCGCCAAGGCACCGCGATTGGATGCGGACGGCTGCTGCCGGATGGCTATATCGGTCGCTTGGCAGTACGTGCGAAATGGCGGAATCGGGGTGTTGGATCCGCGTTGCTTGCAAGTCTGATCGAATGCTCGCGTGATCGCGGCGATACGCTCGTCAAGCTCAATGCGCAAGTGAGCGCGATTCCGTTTTACGAGCGGCATGGGTTCGCCGAGGCTGGCGCTCCGTTCGAGGAGGCCGGCATCGCGCATCAAGCAATGGAGCGGACTATCGATCGACGCTGAAGCGTTGCTCGGTTTCGCCGACGATCGCGCCTTTCGCATCGAAGCTACGCTCGACGAAGCGGACGTTGCCCGAACGGCCGATCGTGACGACACTGGAGCTTCGGGTTCCATAGCGCTCCTCGACGATGAAGGGCGCCGATAGCATGCGCTCCCATTCGAGCGACACGCCGGTGCTTGGCAGCGTCTCGTCGGACGCGATCGAGCGATCGGCAAGCGCATCGAATAATCGCTCGAGATCGTCGCAGTCCTCGGACATCCAGGCACGCAATGCAGCCTTGACACGCTCGACTTTCGGCCAGGGTTCGTCGAGCAATGCATTCGATACGCCGTAGACACCGGCGGCGAGCGCGCGCGCACGCTCGCTTCGGTTCGATATCCAGAACATCTCCCTCGTATCGCCGGCGATGAGGTTGAAGCCGTTGTGATTCCGGCCATCGATTCGCACCGATTCGACGGCGTCTGCGAGCGGTCTTGCATCGAGCAGGACCTGTGGCACGAGTGATCCGCGCGAAGGCGCCGAAGGATCATGACGCGCAGGATTGCGAACGTTGGTCAGTAGCGCGACGCGGCCATTGCGCGTCGCGCCAAGCCAGGTACCGCCTGCAGCGAGGTCACGGCCCGCTACCAAGCCTTCGGGCCACCAAGTCGCTGCGGCGGTCGGGCGTGCGTGATACTCGTCCCGATTGGCGGCGACGACGAATGCAAAGCGCGGATGGGCATCCAGCGCGACGACTGCAAGGCACATCAGGGCATGGCTTTCACGGTGCGTCCGTGAAGCGCTCGACATGACGGCCTTCGCCGGCGCAAGCCGCGATTCCGCTGCGCGCGGTTGCATCGGCGAGAATCGAATCGAAGCGTGCCGTATCCCCCGCGACGTTCTCGTAGACCTCCATCCATGTCGAAGGATCATCGCGGCGCACCAGCAGACGGCCGGTGACGCCTGCATTCAATGCGACTTCGCGCATCAACGCGTTGACAGACGCGCGCGCTTTCGCAGGATCGACGTCGATGCGATACCAGATGTAGTAATGGGAAGTCGTCGTCGCCATAGCGAACAGAACCTAGATGCGCTCGCGCGGTGCTGCCGCTGCAGGCAGCGGATAAGGAAGCGGCTCGCGCGTTGCGATCGCGCCATCTTGCGCGCCAATGGTCAATGGGCCACGTTCGACGGCGCCTTGTTGCGCGACCGCAAGCATGACGCTGCCGCCAGTGGGAGCGGGAGAGCTGTTGACGACCGTCCCGCAAGGTTGATCACCAAAAGCTTCGCTGAACAATCGCGTTGCCGGCGATGGCGCCGACGCCTCGCTCGCAAACATGAACAAGCGCTCTTTGAGGCGACCGAGATACTGCATTCGCGCGACGATCTCCTGCCCCGGATAGCATCCCTTGCGAAAATCGAGCCCGCCGATCGCATCCCAGTTGGCAGTTTGCGCAACGAACAAGTCCTGCGTTGCGGCGGTCACCATCGGAACACCGCTCGCAACGCCAAGCCAGGACCAGACGTCGTCGCCAACCGGCATAGCATGCGCGGCAAGCGTGGCGAACAGGTCGGGTGCTGCATCGCAACTGGATACGACGAGCCGTCGACCATCGGGTAATCCGACGATTGCCATCGAATCGACCGATGCGATTCCCGCGACAGGCGCGAGGCCGAACGCCGATTGCAACGCATCTTTCGCGGCGGGGCCACCCAGACCCACAAGGCATGTGTTCGGCGATGCCGCAACACGGACTTTCGAGCGCAACACGAACATCGTCAGCCGTTGCGCAATGGTGGCGACGAGATCCGACGCGAGCAGGGCGGCAAACGACGTCTCGTTACGCCGCGTCAGGTAGAGGGTCGCCAGCATGCGGCCTTTCGGCGAGTTGTAGCTCGTCCAATGCCCTGCGCCCGAGGACAGCGCATTTACGTCGTTCGAGAGCTGGCCCTGCAAGAACCCCGGCGCGTCCTCGCCGTCGATGGTCAGCAACGCAAGATCGGCGACGCGGGTGACGACCGCGCGCTCGCGAGCGGCGCGCCAAGCTTCCTCGCTGGGGACCGTGGCTTCCGTCACTAAGGTCATGCGCACTGGGAAAACAGAATAATTCGTGCTAGAATAGCAAGTTAACGTGAGCTGGCCGTTGGGCATCCGCCCGACTTAAAGCCGCCTAAAATCGCACCGCCCGCGGAATCAGGGTGTTCGCCTTCACACGAAAGCGAATGCGCCGCGGCGGTAAAGCCCCAACCCTGAAACGAGGATTCGAAGATGTCTGTCACGATGCGCCAAATGCTGGAGGCCGGTGTTCACTTCGGTCACCAGACGCGTTACTGGAATCCGAAGATGGCCGAGTACATTTTCGGCCAGCGCAACAAGATCCACATCGTCAATCTGGAGCGCACGCTCGAGAAATACAACGATGCGATGAAGTACGTACGCCAGCTTGCCGCGAATCGCGGCACGATCCTGATGGTGGGCACCAAGCGGCAGGCGCGCGACATCATCTCCGAGGAAGCACAGCGCAGCGGCATGCCGTACGTCGACCATCGCTGGCTCGGCGGGATGCTCACCAATTTCAAAACCGTCAAGCAATCGATCAAGCGTCTCAAGGATCTGGAGACGATGGCGGGCGACGGGACGTTCGACCGCATGAGCAAGCGCGAGGCGCTGTCGCTTCGGCGTGAGCTCGGCAAGCTCGAGCAGGCGATGGGCGGCATCAAGGACATGACCGCGCTGCCCGATGCGATGTTCGTCATCGACGTCGGCTTTCACAAGATCGCCGTGACCGAAGCGAAAAAGCTCGGCATTCCGGTGGTCGCGATCGTCGACACGAATCATTCGCCCGATGGCATCGCCCATGTGATTCCCGGCAACGATGACTCGAGCCGCGCGATTCGGCTGTATGCGCGTGGCATAGCCGATGCCGTGCTGGAAGGGCGCAGCCAATCGATCAGCGAGATCACGCAAGGTGGCGACGAATTCGTCGAAGAAGAAGCGTCCGCCTGAACGCGGCGTGGCGTGCCCTGGCAGGCCGCTATGCACGGGCGACACCGCCCGATTATAGGAGCTAGAAAAGAATGGCGGACATCTCCGCAAGCATGGTGATGGAGTTGAGGCAGCGAACGGGCCTCGGCATGATGGAATGCAAGAAGGCGCTGACCGAAACCGGCGGCGACTTGGCGAAAGCCGAAGAGCTTCTGCGCATCCGCAGCGGTGCGAAAGCGAGCAAGGCGGCCGATCGCGTGGCGGCTGAAGGCGTGATCGGACTTTACGTTGCGCCCGATGCAAAGACCGGCGCGATCGTCGAAGTGAATTGCGAAACCGATTTCGTGGCGAAGAACGAAGACTTCCGAGCGTTCGCGAACGAAGTCGCGAAAGTCGTCGCACGTGACAACCCATCCGATGTAGGCGCGCTCGCGCACGCCAGGCTCGCGTCCGGAGAAACCGTCGAGGCGCGCCGCGTGGCCCTCGTGCAAAAAATCGGCGAGAACATGACCGTGCGGCGCTTCGCGCGTCGCGTTGCGCAAGGCAAACTCGCCTCGTACGTGCACGGCGTGAAAATCGGCGTGCTGGTCGATGTGAGCGGTGGCGACGACTCGCTTGGCAAGGATCTCGCGATGCATATCGCTGCATCGAAGCCACTGGCGGTCAGTCGCGAAGGTGTGTCGAGCAAGCTCGTC
Source organism: Casimicrobiaceae bacterium (assembly GCA_035536295.1). Taxonomy (GTDB): domain Bacteria; phylum Pseudomonadota; class Gammaproteobacteria; order Burkholderiales; family Casimicrobiaceae; genus VBCG01. The sequence continues at coordinate 35,763 of DATLOI010000204.1, read as the reverse complement.
GAGCAGGAGCGTCGCATCGCAGCCGGCAAGGCCGCCGAGTCGGGCAAGCCGCAGAGCATCGTCGAGAAGATGGTCGAAGGATCGGTCGCCAAATATCTGTCGGAAGTGACGCTGCTCGCGCAGCCGTTCGTGAAGGGCGATGGCAAGGAAACGGTCGCGCAGCTTCTAAAGCAGAAAGGTGCGACCGTGAATGGCTTCGACCTCTACACGGTCGGCGAGGGAATCGAGAAGAAGAAGGATGACTTCGCGAGCGAAGTCGCTGCGATGACGCGAGCGTGAGTTCCCAGCCTCGAGAACCGGGTACTGTGGTGAGCGCGTCACTCGCCTTCACCGCTCGCAGGATCGCTTGACGTTGTAACGGAGATGCGCTGATGAATCCGCCCGCCGTCACGCTCGCTGCCGTAACACCCCCCGCCGCCGAGCCCGCCTATCGGCGCATTCTCCTGAAGCTTTCCGGCGAAGCGCTGATGGGCGATGACCCCTACGGCATCAATCGCGAAGTCATTGATCGCATCGTGCGCGAAATCGCCGAGGTGCACGCACTCGGCGTGCAGATCGCCATCGTCATCGGCGGGGGCAATATCTTTCGAGGGGTTGCGCCGGGGGCTGCCGGCATGGATCGTGCAACCGCGGATTACATGGGAATGCTGGCCACGCTGATGAACGCGCTCGCGCTGCAGGATGCCCTGCGTGCCGGGGGGGTGGTGTCGCGCGTCCAGTCGGCACTGCGCATCGACCAGGTTGCCGAGCCCTACATACGCGGCAAAGCGCTGCGCTATCTCGAAGAGAATCGCGTCGTCATCTTCGCCGCGGGAACGGGTAACCCGTTTTTCACCACCGACACCGCGGCGGCGTTGCGCGGTCGCGAGATGGGTGTCGACATCGTGCTCAAAGCGACCAAGGTCGACGGCGTCTATACGGCCGATCCGAACAAGGATCGCGACGCGCGACGCTATCCCGAGCTCACGTTCGACGAGGCGATCGTCAAGAATCTGAGAGTGATGGATGCCACAGCGCTCGCGCTGTGCCGCGACCAGAACATGCTCTTGAAGGTGTTCTCGATCTTCACCCCGGGCGCGCTGAAGCGCGTCGTCATGGGCGCGGACGAGGGGACCCTCGTCCACTGCTGACCCGAAGCGCTGTCTACCGCTACCCATGCCAATCGCCGAGACGAAGAAAACCGCCGAGCAAAAGATGCAACGCTCGGTCGAGACGCTCAAGAGCGACTATCAGAAAGTGCGCACCGGTCGTGCGCACACGGGCCTTCTGGACCACGTGATGGTCGATTATTACGGGTCGATACTGCCGGTGAACCAGTGCGCGAACGTGACGCTCGGCGACGCGCGCACGATCAACGTGCAGCCGTGGGAGAAGAAGCTGATCCCGGTGATCGAGAAGGCGATACGCGACTCCGATCTCGGCTTGAATCCCGCAACATCGGGCGAGGTGATCCGCGTGCCGATGCCGGCGCTGACGGAAGAGCGTCGCAAGGATCTGATCAAGGTCGTTCGTCACGAAGCGGAGAACGCGCGCGTCGCGATTCGCAATATTCGTCGCGATGCCAACGAGCATTTGAAGAAGATGCTGAAGGCGCACGAAGTGTCCGAGGACGACGAGCGCCGCGCGCTCGAGGATTTGCAAAAGCTCACCGACCGCTACATCGCCGACATCGACAAGGTGCTGCAAGCCAAGGAAGCCGACTTGCTGGCAGTGTGAATAACTCTCTAAACGGGCTCCTCTCGCGCGCAGCGCGTTCGAAGCCCTTAAAGGCGGACCTTGTGCACACGAGTTCGACCCGCGAAATACCCGAGCAGCGGGACGTTCCGCGTCACGTTGCGATCATCATGGACGGCAACGGACGCTGGGCGAAGACGCGTCATCTGCCTCGCGTCGCCGGGCATAAGCGTGGCGTGGAGACCGTCCGCGCACTCATTCGCGCGTCGATCGAGCGCGGTGTCGAGTATCTGACGCTGTTCGCGTTCTCCAGCGAGAACTGGCGGCGACCTCCCGAGGAAGTGTCGATTCTGATGGATCTCTTCTCGCGCGCGCTCGAGCAGGAGGTTGCGAAGCTTCATGAGAATCGCATTCGGTTTCGCGTCATCGGCGATCTGTCGCGCTTCGCGCCGAGAATTCGCGAGCTCGTCGCGGCGGGCGAAGCATTGACCGCGAGCAACACGCGATTGACGCTCACGGTGGCAGCGAACTACGGCGGTCGCTGGGATATCGCGCAAGCCGCGCGTCGCTATTACACAGCGCATCGCGAAGCGCTCGAGCCCGATGCACGGCTCGATCCCGATGCGCTGGCGCCGCATCTTGCGATGGCGTATGCGCCCGAGCCCGATCTTTTCATCCGCACCGGCGGCGAGGAGCGCGTTTCCAATTTCCTGTTGTGGCAGCTCGCGTACACGGAAATGCATTTCACTACGACGCTGTGGCCCGATTTCGACGCAGCTGCGTTCGATCTGGCGCTCGCGTCGTATCGCACTCGCGAACGTCGCTACGGTCGCACGAGCGAGCAGGTGCAGGAGAGCGCGACCGCCGACGTCGAGGTGCGCTGAAACATCGCGAACCAACGGCGTCGCCGCATGCTCGGACGAACGCTTCCGATCGCCTAGTCGATGGCGCTCTCTTCACTCGGCCAGCGCGTCGCGACAGCCGTCGTGCTCGTTCCGCTGGTGCTCGCGGCGCTCATGTTCCTGCCGCCGCTTGGGTGGGCGCTGTTGACGCTGGCAGTGGTTGCTGCTGCAGCTTTCGAATGGGCGCATCTCGCGCGCGTCGGCCGCTCGGCTGCGATCGGATTCGTGCTCGCCGTGATCGCAACGGGGCTTTTCCTGCTGTTCGCGAACGCGCTCCACTTCTCGCAAGGCTGGCCCGATCCTGTCGTGTTCGCGATCTGTGGCGTGGCGGCATTGTTCTGGATCGTGATCGCGCCGGCGTGGCTTGCGCGTCAATGGGCGACCAGCTCGCCGTTTGCGATGCTCGTCATTGGAGGGGTCGTGCTGGTCGCAACCTGGGTTGCGATTGTCGATCTGCAGGCGCACTCGCCATGGCTCGTGCTCGCGGCGATGGCCACTGTGTGGATCGCCGACACCGCCGCGTATTTCACCGGGCGCCGTCTCGGCAAGCGCAAGCTCGCACCGACGATCAGCCCGAACAAGAGTTGGGAAGGCGTGTGGGGCGGGCTTGCTGCGGTCGCGCTCTATGCGCTCGTGCTCGTGCCGCTCGCTTCGGCCGCAGGGTACGCGGGATCGCGTCATGCCCTCGCGCTGGCGACGTTCATCGCGTTCGCCGTGGGTCTCGGCGCGATCTCGGTCGTTGGCGATCTCTACGAATCGCTGTTGAAGCGTCATGCCGGCGTCAAGGACAGCGGCTCGCTATTGCCTGGCCATGGAGGCGTGCTCGACCGCATCGACGCGCTGCTCGCCGCAATGCCGCTCGCTGCACTCGCCGCGGCGGTCGTCCTCGACAAGGCCTAGGATGAACGACCCCCACGCTCGCCTTGCTCGCTGCCCCCCGAGGGGGCGCAGTCAGTGGCTTGGGGCGGCCCGGCGCCACTGACATGCGCCGCGTGAGCTTGCTCGGTGCGACAGGATCGATCGGCGCATCCACGCTCGATGTGATCGCGCGCCATCCGGATCGCTTCGCCGTGGAAGCGCTCGCGGCCGGCAGCAACTGGCAGAAGCTCGTCGAGCTTTGCGTTCGCTTCAAGCCTCGCTACGCCGCGTTGCTCGACGCGACGGCAGCACGTTCGCTCGAGCGGGCAATTGCCGAGCACGCGTTGCCGACGCGCGTGCTCGCAGGCGTCGAAGGCTTGTGCGAAGTCGCTGCGCTTCCCGACGCTGATACCGTGCTGGCTGCAATCGTTGGCGCTGCGGGCCTGCTGCCTTCGCTTGCCGCTGCACACGCGGGGAAGCGCATTCTGCTTGCGAACAAGGAAGCGCTCGTCATCGCCGGTCCGCTGTTCATGCAAGCAGTCGAAGCCGGTGGGGCGACGCTGTTGCCGATCGACAGCGAGCACAACGCAATTTTCCAGTGTCTTCCCACCGACTACGGTCGCGGAGGCCACGCGTCGGGTGTTCGGCGCATCTTGCTCACTGCATCGGGCGGACCGTTTCGCGAGCGCGATTTGTGCGAGCTTCACGGCGTGACGCCCGACGAAGCGTGCGCGCATCCGAACTGGTCTATGGGACGGAAGATCTCGGTGGACTCGGCAACGATGATGAATAAGGGGCTCGAAGTGATCGAGGCGCATTGGCTGTTTCATGTCGAGCGCGAGTCGATCGATGTCGTGCTGCATCGTGAAAGCGTGATTCATTCGCTCGTCGAATACGTCGATGGATCGGTCCTCGCGCAGATGGGAAATCCGGATATGCGCACGCCCATTGCGCAGGCGCTCGCCTATCCAGAGCGCGTCGATGCCGGCGTTGCGCGACTCGATCTCGCAGCCCTGGGCGCGTTCACGTTTGCGCCTTGTGAATTCGAGCGCTACCCCTGCCTGGCGCTCGCGTATCAGGCGCTCGCGACGGGCGGCACGGCGCCTGCGATATTGAACGCTGCGAACGAAGTTGCGGTCGAAGCATTCCTCGTTGGCAAAGCGCGTTTCACCGAGATCGCGACGACTTGCGCGGCGGTACTCGATCATGTCGCTGCGTCCCGGGTCGCCTCGCTCGAAGATGCGCTCGAGGCCGATGCGCGGGCGCGCGCCGCTGCATCGGCTATGCTGCGCGTCGCCGCGTAACTATCGCATATGGACGTCTTCGTCAAGGTTGCCTCTTTTCTCGTCGTGCTCGGCATTCTCGTCGTGTTCCACGAGGCCGGGCACTATCTCGTCGCGCGCTGGTGCAACGTCAAGGTATTGCGCTTTTCGGTCGGCTTCGGACGCGTTTTGTGGTCGCGCCGCTACGGCCGTGATCAAACGGAGTTCGCGGTGTCCGCAATTCCGCTCGGCGGCTACGTCAAGATGGCCGACGAGCGCGAAGGCGCGCTCGCCCCGGAGGATGTGGCGCGATCGTTCGGTCGCGCGAGTGTCGGCAAGCGCATCGCCATCGTCGCCGCGGGACCGATCGCGAATCTCATGCTCGCGGTTTTGCTCTATGCGGGCACGTTCATGGCCGGCATTCCGGGACAAAAGCCGGTGCTCGCAGAGCCTGTCGCGAACACGCCGGCCGCGAGTGCAGGTGTTCGCAGTGGTGATCTCGTCACGCGCATCGACGGCGAGCCGATGCAAAGCTTGCAGGATGTACGCTGGGCGTTGCTGAAGGCGTCCGGTCGCGCCGAAGTGGCTCTCGATGTGCGCGGCGCCGACGGAGGCGAGGCGAAGCGTGTGCTTCCGCTCAACAGTCTCGTTCCGAGCGACTGGGAAGGTCCGTTCATGCAGAAGCTCGGCCTTGCCTCCGACCTCGGTCCGCCTCTGATCGATCAGACTCTTGCGGGTAAACCGGCGGAGCGTGCTGGGCTCAAGCCCGGTGATCGTATTGTCGCAGTCGACGGCGTCGCAGTGCGCTCGCCTGCTGATGTCGCTGCGGCGACCAATGCAAAACCCGGGCGCGAAGTCGTGTTTCGCGTCGAGCGTGACACGGCGCGCATCGATGTTCCGCTGGTCACCGAAACGAGCGATGTCGGCGGGCGCAAGGTCGGCATCGCCGGACTACGTCTCAAAGTCGATCCTGCGATCGCAGAACGCCTGACGACGACCGTGCGCTACGGCCCGGTTCGCGCGATCTACGAAGGTGCGAAGAAGACCGGCGATCTCGCTGTCTTCACGCTACGCATGCTGGGACGCATTCTCACCGGCGATGCGTCGCTGAAGAACATCAGCGGCCCGATCACGCTCGCCGATTACGCCGGGCAATCGGCGCAGGCGGGCGCGCTCGTGTTCGTCGGTTATCTTGCGCTGATCAGCATCAGCCTCGGCGTGTTGAATCTTCTCCCCGTTCCGTTATTGGACGGAGGTCAATTGCTGTATTATCTCGCCGAAATCGTGCGAGGCCGTCCGCTGTCGGATCGCGCCTTCGAGTTGGGCCAACGCATTGGAATGGCCGTGCTCGCCGCGCTGATGGCCCTTGCGCTTTTCAATGACTTCACACGACTGTTCTGACCGCGAAGCGGTCGTACCCTCAGCGCTTCGTCGCATCCGCCGCACTGCCCCCTTCGTCGTCGCAGCCGTTCTCGCGATCGTTTCGCTCGCGTCACATGCGTTCGATCCGTTCGTCGTCAAGGACATTCGCGTCGAAGGTGTGCAACGGACCGAAGCGGGAACGGTGTTCAGCTATCTGCCGATCAAGGTCGGCGAGCGCGTCGACGACGAGCGCGCCTCGCAGGCGGTCAAGGCGCTCTACGCAACGGGCTTTTTCCGCGACGTTCGCCTCGAGAGGCAAGGCGACATTCTCGTCGTGTCCGTGCAGGAGCGGCCGACGATCAGCTCGCTCACGTTCGTCGGCAACAAGGAGTTCGACACCGACACGGTGAAAAAGGCGCTGCGGGACATCGGACTCGCCGAGGCGCGCATTTTCGATCGCAGCTCGCTCGAGCGAGCCGAGCAGGAATTGAAGCGCCAGTACATCACGCGCGGCCTCTACAGCGCGAAAGTGGTGACGACGGTGACGCCCCAGGAGCGCAATCGCGTTGCGCTCAATTTCTCGATTGACGAGGGGCCGGCGACGCGCATTCAACGCATCAACATCGTTGGCAGCAAGGCGTTCACGGAGGGACAGCTTATCTCGGAGATGACGCTGACCACACCCGGCTGGACGACCTGGTACACGAAGAACGATCAGTACAGCAAGCAAAAGCTCTCCGCCGACCTCGAGACGCTGCGCAGCTTCTACCAGGATCGCGGCTATCTCGAATTTGCCGTCGACTCCACCCAGGTGTCCATTTCGCCGGACAGGGAGAACATAACCATCACGATCAACATCACCGAGGGCCCGCTCTACAAGATCGGCGACGTGCGGCTCGCGGGCGAGTTGATGATCGACGAGGCGGAGCTACGCCGACTGATTCGCGTCAAGCCCGGCGACACGTTCTCGCGCGGACGCTTGCAGGCTTCCACCAAGGACATCTCCGATCGGCTGGGCGCGGAGGGGTATGCGTTCGCGAATGTGAATGCGGTTCCGGATGTCGATCGTGCCACGAACACTGCGTCGTTCACGTTCTTTGTCGATCCGGGCCGGCGCGTCTACGTGCGCAAGGTGAACATCAGCGGTAACACGAAGACACGCGATGAGGTGATTCGGCGCGAAGTGCGCCAGCTCGAAGGCGCCTGGTACGACGGTCCACGCATCGAGCGCTCGAAAGTGCGTATTCGCCGCCTCGGCTTTTTCGAGCCGGATATCAACATCGAAACGCCGCCGGTCCCAGGTTCTCCCGACCAGATAGATCTCGAGATCACCGTCACCGAAAAATCGACGGGTAACCTGCTTGCGGGTGTCGGCTACTCGAGCTCCGACGGGATTGTTTTCAGTGCTTCGGTTGCACAGCAAAACGTGTTCGGTTCGGGCAACGCCGTGCAGCTCTCGGTCAACACGAGCCGCTACAACCGCACCTATTCGTTCCTGTTGACCGAGCCTTATTGGACGGTCGACGGCGTCTCGCGAACGATCGAGTTGTATCAGCGCAAGACCGATCCGACGGGACTTGCGATCTCGCAGTACTCGTCGGACACGATCGGCGGCGCACTCGGGTTCGGTGTTCCGATCACCGAGACGGACACGATCAACTTCGGCGTGCGCGTCGAGCGCACCGATCTCGGCTTGTTCGTCGACAGCCCGCAGATCTACTTCGACTTCGTGAACGCGTTCGGCAATCCGACGATGAGCTTCATCGCCTCGGCCGGCTGGGCCCGTGACACGCGTGACGACATCCTCTATCCTTCCCGCGGACGACTGCAAAGCGTGTATGTCGAGGTGGGACTGCCTCCCGGCGATCTCAAGTATTACAAGGCGCAGTACGTGCACCAGCTGTTCTGGCCAGTCTACGGCAACTTCGTGCTGATGCTGCGCGGCGAGCTGGGCTACGGCGATGGCTACAGCGACAAGACGCTGCCGTTCTTCAAGGCGTTTTACGGGGGCGGCGTCGGCTCGGTGCGCGGCTACGAGTCGAGCTCGCTAGGACCGCGCGACGCGTTCGATCACGTGCTCGGTGGGAAGGAGAAGATCGTCGGCAACGCCGAGCTCTTTTATCCGATCCTGAAAGGCGACAAGTCGGTGCGGGGTAGCGTGTTCATCGATGCCGGCCGAATTCGCGGTAACGGCGATCAGCCGGAAGCCGAATCGTTCCGTTATTCGGCAGGGGTCGGCGTGGCGTGGAACTCGCCAGTGGGCCCTTTGAAGTTCAGCTACGGCGTGCCCTTGAACGAGAAGCCGGGCGATAGGATTCAGAAATTCCAGTTCCAGGTCGGCAATGTGTTTTAACGACGGGCGAAAGTGCAAACCTACTTTCGCCCGAATTGTCTTCCCCAAAATCGCTGGCGACACACGATTTTTGGCAGAAAGGCACGTAACAACGAGTGGCATCGGTAGGGCGGGAGAAGCATGGTGACAGCGTCGATTCGAATGCTTGCGTTACTCGCGGCGCTCTCGTGCGGCAGTGCCGTCGCGGCCGATTACAAAATCGGCTTTGTCAACACTGAGCGCCTGTGGCGCGAGTCGGCGCCGGCGCGCCGGGTGGCGCAGAAGCTCGAGAAGGAATTCGCGCAGCGTAACGCCGAGCTCGGCAAGTTGACGCGCCAAGTCGAGGAACTGCAAGCTTCCCTCGACAAAGACGGCGCCACGATGTCCGAAAACGATCGGCGCAACAAGGAACGCGATCTTGCCAATCTCACGCGCAACTTGCAGCGTACGCAACGCGAAGCGCGCGAGGACTTGAATCTGCGCCGCAACGAAGAGCTTGCGACGCTTCAGGAACGGGCGAACAAGGTCATTCAGCAAATCGCCGAGGTCGAGAAATTCGACCTCATCATTCAGGATCCGGTTGTGTATGCGAGTGGGCGCATCGACATCACCGAGCGGGTGATCAAGGCGCTCGCTGACAAATAGGCGCGTCTTCGAGCGCTCGGGGATCCGATGCTTCGCGCCGAATCGTCGTCCCCGACGTTCTTGCTGGCAGAGCTCGCTTCCCGCACCGGGGCTACCCTCGATGGCGATGGCCGCTGTCGAATCATGCGCGTCGGCACGCTCGAGAATGCGGGTGAGGGCGCGATCGCGTTTCTCGCCAATCCGAAATATCGCGCGCAACTTCTAAGCACGCGGGCTTCCGCTGTGATTGTCTCGCCGACGGATGCGAGCGCGACAACGCTACCCAAGCTCGTCGCAACGAATCCCTACGCGACCTACGCGAAGGTTGCGGCGCTGTTGTATCCGCTGAACGCTGTCGCGGCGGGGGTGCATGCAACCGCGGTGATCGATGGCACGGCGAAGATTGCACAGGACGCAGTGATCGGCGCGCATGCCGTTATCGGCGTGCGCGCAGTCATCGGTTCGCACGCAGTCGTCGGTCCTGGGTGCGTCGTCTGCGAAGACGTCGAGATCGGCGACGCGGTCGTGATGCATGCGAATGTCGTCGTGCACGCGCGCTGCCTCATCGGTGCGCGCACAGTCCTGTATTCCGGCGTAATCATCGGTGCGGACGGCTTCGGGCTCGCCGAAGAGGGCGGTAAGTGGCTGCGCATTCCCCAAGTCGGGCGCGTGATCATCGGCGCCGATTGCGAGATTGGCGCGAATACGACGATCGATCGGGGCGCGATCGACGATACGGTAATCGAAGACGACGTGCGGCTCGACAACCAGATTCAGGTCGGTCACAACTGCTTCATCGGTCGTCACACGGCCATCGCAGGCTGCGTTGGGATCGCGGGGAGCACGCATATCGGCCGTAATTGCCAGATCGGCGGCGCGGCGATGATATCGGGACACCTGACGATACCCGACGGAACGGTCGTGTCGGCCGGAACGTTGATCTGGTTCTCGCCGCGGGAGCCGGGCAGGTATACGGGCGTGTTTCCACAGCTCTCGCATCGCGAATGGATGGCGGCGGCGTCGAAGCTTCGCAAACTCGGTGAGCTTGCCGAGCGCATCCGTGCACTGGAGCGAGCGCTGCAGGAAATGCACAAGCCATGATCGATCTCGACTCGCTCGACATCGACAAGATCGTCGCGAAGATGCCGCATCGCTATCCCGGCGTGCTGGTCGACCGTCTCGTCGAGTGCGTGCCCGGCGAGCGCATCAAGGCAATCAAGAACGTGACGATCAACGAGCCTTATTTCCAGGGTCACTTTCCCTCGTATCCGGTGATGCCCGGCGTTTTGATGCTGGAAGCGTTGACGCAACTTTGCGGCGTGCTGGCGGTGGCGAGCGGCCTTGTCGACGCCGATGGCGCACCGTCGGTTTCATTCGACACGATCGACGGCTGCCGCTTCAAGCGCCAGGTGATACCGGGTGATCAGGTCACGCTCGAATCGAGCTGGCATCGCGTCGACGCGAGTCACGGTCGCTTCGACGTGCGCGCGCTCGTCGACGGCCAGGTCGCGGCCGAAGCATCACTGTTTGTCGGCGTTGCTTGACAGGACTTGCAAATGACGCAAATCCACGCGACGGCGATCGTCGATAGGAGCGCCGAACTCGACGTCGATGTGGAAATCGGCCCCTATTCGATCATCGGAGCGAACGTACGCGTTGGTACTCGAACCGTGATCGGTCCCCACGTGGTCATTGGCGCGCGGGCGACACTCGGTGCGCGCAATCGCGTATTCCAGTTCGCGTCGATCGGCGAAATTGCGCAGGACCGCAAATACGCCGGCGAGCCGACGACGACGCTGATCGGCGATGACAACACGTTTCGCGAATACGTGAGCATTCATGCAGGGACCGCCCTCGATCGCGGCACGACGACGATCGGCGACGGTAACTTGTTCCTAGCCTATACGCACGTCGCGCACGATTGCGTCGTGGGAAATCACACGACCTGGTCGAACAGCGCGCAGATCGCGGGCCACGTCGTGATCGGCGATTGGGTGGTGCTCGGCGCCTTTTCCGGCGTGCATCAGTTCTGCCGCGTCGGTGCGCACGCGATGCTTGGCGCGTTCGCGGTCGTGTTGCAGGACGTGCCGCCGTTCACGATCGTGCAAGGCTATCCCGCGCAGCCGAAAGGGCCGAACAGCGAGGGATTGAAGCGCCGCGGCTTTACCTCTGATCAGATCCTGTCGATAAGACGCGCGTACAAGACGCTCTATCGCGAAGGTCGGCCGCTCGACGAAGCGAAGTCGCGGCTCGGCGAAGCCGCGCAGGACGCGCCGGTGCTCGCGCCGCTTGTGGAGTTCCTCGCAGTGACGGGTCGCGGTGTCGTGAGATAACGATGCAGGTTAGCGTCGCTGCGGGGCCCCTGATAGGCATCGTCGCCGGCGAAGCGTCGGGCGACGCGCTCGCAGCGACGCTGATTCGTGCGGTGCGCGAACGCCATCCGCAAATTCGCTTCGCCGGCGTCGCAGGGCCGAAGATGCAGGCCGAGGGCTGCGAGGCGTGGTTTCCGCTCGAGCGGCTCGCAGTGCGCGGGCTGGTCGAGGTGATCGGCCATCTTCCCGAGCTTTTCGCTATTCGCCGTGAACTGCGCTCGAGGCTTCTTCGCGCTCGCGTCCCATTGTTCGTCGGTGTCGATGCGCCTGAATTCAATCTCGGCCTCGAAGCGAAGCTCCGCGCGCGGGGTGTTCGCACCGTGCACATGGTGAGTCCGACGGTCTGGGCGTGGCGCCCCGACCGCATGCGAGGCATCGGGCGCGCGGTCGATCGCATGCTCGCGCTGTTTCCGTTCGAGCCGGAGATCTACGCCTCGGCCCGCATTCCGGTCAACTATGTCGGTCATCCGCTCGCACATGAAGCGGTGAATGCCGAGACGCGTGCCGACGTTCGCGCAAGGTTCCGGCTGCGCGCGAGCACTCCAGTGTTTGCGCTTTTGCCTGGATCGCGACAGTCAGAGGTCGCGATGCACGCGGAACTGCTCTTGCGCACCGCGGCGTTGATTCATGCTGCGCGTCCCGATGCACAATTCATGGTGCCGTTGATCACGCGCGAGACGCGCGAGCGCTTCGATGACGTGCGTCATCGCCTGGAACTCGCCGAACTTCCGATTACGATGCTGTACGGACATGCCGACGACGCCTTACGTGCGGCCGACGTCGGCGTGATCGCCTCGGGCACCGCGACGCTGCAAGCCGCGCTCGCTCGCTGTCCCCATGTGATTTTCTACAAGCTGACCCGATTGAGTGGATGGCTCGTGCGTCGCAAGCTCGAGATTCCGTGGGTCGGATTGCCGAATGTGCTGGCGGGGCGCTTCGTCGTGCCGGAGCTCTTGCAGGACGATGCAACGCCCGAGAATCTTGTGCAGGCAGCGCTGAATCTTTACGACGATTCAGACACGCGAAGGCGACTCGAGGCGTTGTTCGACGGCTTCGCCCGCACGCTCGCGGCCGATACGGGTGGTCTCGCCGCCGATGCGGTGACAGAAGAATTGCGTGCAGCGGGAATTTCGGTTTGAATGACGCGATGGAATCGATGCAATGACATTCGTCGCCCGGGCAATTCTCGTCGCTGGCATCGACGAGGCAGGGCGTGGTCCGCTCGCGGGCCCGGTCGTCGCAGCAGCGGTCATTCTCGATCCGAAGCGTCGCATTCGCGGGCTCGCTGACTCCAAAGTGCTCTCGCCCGAGCGGCGCGAAGAGCTTGCGATTCTGATTCGCGAGCGCTCGATATGCTGGTCGACGGGAAGCGCCGACGTCGAAGAAATCGATCGCATCAACATTTTTCACGCGACGATGCTAGCGATGGTGCGAGCCGTCGCTGCGCTACCGATGTCTCCGGACGAAGCCCTCGTCGACGGCAATCGCGCGCCGAATCTTGCCTGCCGCGTGCGCGCGATCGTCAAGGGCGACCGCGACGTGAAATCGATCTCGGCCGCATCGATCATTGCGAAGACGACGCGCGACGCGCTGTTGCGCGAGCTCGACAAGGTTTATCCCGCGTACGGCTTCGCGCAGCACAAGGGTTATTGCACGCCCGAGCATCTGGCGGCGCTCGATCGGCATGGGCCGTGCGCGATACATCGGCGCAGTTTCGCGCCGGTGTTGCAGAGCGAGTTCGATTTCTAGCCGAGTCGCAAACAGCGTCCACTGCGCTTAGGGCTACCAGTCCCACCCGCGTGGCGTGGCCATTGGCGCTCATGCAGGGCGCCTGCATCGCACATTGACAGCTTGCAGGGGGTGGGGATAACGTGCCGGTTAGAAAAAGGTGGTTTCAGCTTTCAGTTTCCTATTCGCTCTTTATTCACCTTACGATTCTGCCGACGGGGGCGCTGATGGTTTCAATTCGAAGGTGAACTCAATGAACTTCCTGAAGACGGCCCTGGCCACCACCGCGATCGCCGCGTCGTTCGGTGCCAGCGCGCAGGTTACCGGCTCGCTCGGCGGTGGAAATGCCCCGTTCTTGTCGCTGTCGGCTCCGCAGGCCTGCACCGCGGTGACGCCGTGCACCCTGGGCCTGGGCGTTGCCACGATCGTCGGCGGTACGACTTACATCGCTGATCAGCCGTTTGCTGACATGCCCGCCGGATTCGTGTTCGAGGACCGCTTCCTCGCCGCTGGCCCCACGTCGTCGCAGCCTTCGACGATGACCTTCTCGGGCGGGGGTCGCGACTACATCAGCTTCCTGTGGGGCTCGCCCGAGACGCACAACCAGCTGACGGTCAACTCGACTGCCGGCTCGCAGCTCTTCACCGCCGTCGCCCTGGGCCTCGCGCTTGGCGACGGAAGCTTCTACGTGTAGTTCGACGCGAACCCGGGCGTGATGATCACAAGCTTCGTGTTCAACAACATCCCAGCCATCAACGCCTTCGAAGTCGCCAACTTCAGCATCACGAGCGTACCCGCGCCGCCACGTGCGGCTCCGGAACCCGCGACGTATGCGCTCCTGCTAGCCGGCCTCGTCGCCGTGGGCTATGTCGGCCGTCGCAACCGAAAACGTACGGGTTCACTTCAAGCGATGTAATCGCCGCCGGGTACTCGAGCATCCGCTTAAAGGCGACGGCGGGCTACAAAATCCGGTGGAACCAGAACACGCTCAGTGCCGCCGCGATTACGCTGAACAATGCGCCCAGTGCCGCGAACAACGCTGAAATCTCCGTGTCGCGCTTCTCGAGCACGAGACGTGAATTCAAGTTCTCGTAAATCTTCTTCAGATCGACCGCAGTGCCCGCGTAGAAATACTCCGCGTGAGTGATCTGCGCGATCTGCTTGAGCGTCTCCTCGTCGAGGCGCACGCGCATCGACCATCCTTCGAAGCCGATCACTTCGCCCTGCGGAGTGCCGACGCCCACCGTATAGACGCGAACGCCGCGATCGGCGGCCATTTTCGCCGCATCGAGCGGATCGGGTCCGGTCGTGCGCTGGCCGTCGGTGAGCAGAATGATCACCGCCGATTCGTACGAGCCCGGGGGGACGGGTTTTACCTCCTGCTTTTTCTTTTGCTGCTGATCGAGCGAGCTCGAAGCTCGATCGCGCCCGTAGGTGAGCTGACCGATATCGATGCCGGCGTCCGGAAAGATCGCCGCGAGCGAGACGATAATGCCGCTGCCGATTGCAGTGGCGCGCTGCAACTGGAAGCGATCGATCGCAGCGTAGATGTCTTCCTTGTTCTGCGTCGGCGGTTGCACGAGCGCTGCCGTTCCTGCGAACGACACCACGCCAATGCGCGCATTCGCGGGTTGATCCGCTACGAACGCCTTCGCCGCGACTTGCGATGCGGTCAAGCGATTGGGCTCGACGTCCGCTGCGCGCATGCTTCCCGAAACGTCCATCGCGAGAATCACCGTCTTGTGTTGCGACGGCAGCGTGATCACCGCGGTCGGACGCGCTACTGCCAGCAACAATGCAGTCAGACCGAGCAGGAACAGCGCGGGCGGAACGTGCCGGCGCCAGCCGGGCCCACGACCCAGCGCTTCCTTGACGAGCGAGAGGTTCGCGTAACGCACGGCGAGGCGCTTGCGACGCTTCAATAGCCACAGGTACGCGACGGTCAAAACCGGCACGAGGGCTAGCAACAACAGAAATTCAGGCCACAGGAACTTCACGGTTGTCTCTCATATGCACGGGAATGCCGCCACCGGCGGCAAGCTGGCTTCGTTGCTTCCTCAAATCGGCGAAGCGCAGGATCGCGTCGGCCAGATCGTCGTCGGTGCAAAGCTCGAGACCATCGACCTGCGCCTGCCGTAGTGAATTGCGCACTTCGGTTTCGCGTCGAGACGCGGCCTCCGCGAAGCGCTTGCGAAAGCGCGCATCGTGCGTGTCGACCAGCACTTGCTCGCCGGTCTCCGAATCCTGGATGACGATCAATCCCAAATCGGGCAGCTCCAACTCGAGCGGATCGTACAAGCGCACCGCGATCACTTCATGGCGTCGCGCGATGCGCGCGAGCGCCGGAGCCCAGCCGGGCTTGCTCACGAAATCCGAGACGACGAAGATCAGCGAACGCCGCTTGATCATTTCGCCGGCTTCCATGAAGAACGCGTTGAGATCGGTGGCGCGCGCACGCGGTTGCGGCTCGCGCGTCAACATGCGATGCAACAAATGCAGCACGTGCCGCCGTCCCGCGCGCGCGGGGATGATCGTGTCGATATCCTCGCCGTAGAACAATGCACCGACTCGGTTGCCATGGCGCGTCAGCAATCGCGCGAGGACCGCGACGAATTCCGCCGACACCGAGCGCTTGAGCGCAGTGGTCGAGCCGAAGTCGAGCGAAGGCGACAAGTCGAGCAGGAAAAACGCCGTGACTTCGCGCTCCTCGTTGAACGTGCGCACATAGGGTTGCTGCATGCGCGCGGTCACGTTCCAGTCGATGTGCCGAACGTCGTCGTGATACTGGTATTCGCGCAAGTCGGCGAGGTCGAGCCCGAAGCCGCGAAACAGCGTCCGGTAGTCGCCATGCAACAAGCCATCGAGCCGGCGCAACACCGTCCACTCGAGGCGGCGCAGGATCGCTTCAGCCGGCGGCAGGGACTCGGACATGCTTTTCGAGCGGCTTTTCGGGCGCCGGGACCTTTTGCATGATGCGGCGGATCAGTTCGTCGGGCGTCAACGCTTCGGCGAGCGCTTCGTAGCTCAACACGAGACGATGACGGAAGACATCGGGCACGAGATCGGTCACGTCCTCGGGCAGCACGTAATCGCGATTGCGCAAGAACGCGAGCGCGCGCGATGCCTCGATCAGATTGATTGGCGCGCGTGGGCTTGCGCCGAACGTGATGAACTTCGTCAATTCCTTGAGCCCGTGCTTTTCGGGAAAGCGCGTCACCGCGGCGAGGTGCACCGCATACTGGATGAGCGCAGGATCGACATACACGGCGCGGCAGCTTCGCTGCAATGCTGCGAGCTCGTCGGTCGATGCTACCGGCACGACGCTGCCGGGTGTTCCGGTGACGCGATCGACGATGACGAACTCCTCCTCTTCGGAGGGGTAGCCGACCAGCACTTTCATCATGAAACGGTCGACCTGCGCCTCGGGTAACGGATACGTGCCTTCGCTCTCGATCGGATTCTGGGTGGCCATGACGAGGAACGGCAGCGGCACGCGGTGCGTCTCACCGGCGATCGTCACCTGATACTCCTGCATGACTTCGAGCAACGCGCTTTGCACTTTCGCCGGCGCGCGGTTGATTTCATCGGCGAGCAGAAGATTCGTGAACACCGGACCGAGCGAGGTCGCGAAGTCGCTGGTCTTCTGGTTGTAGATGCGCGTGCCGACGAGGTCGGCCGGCACCAGATCGGGCGTGAACTGGATGCGCTTGAACTGCCCGCGAATCGTGCGCGCCAACGTTTTGACCGTCAGCGTCTTGGCGAGCCCGGGCACGCCTTCGACGAGCAGGTGTCCCTGCGCAAGAATCGCGACGAGCACGCGCTCCAGGAAATGATCCTGCCCGACGACGACTTTCTTGACTTCGTAGAGCAGCCGCTCCGGGAGCGCAGCACTCGTGGCGGAATTGTTTTCGTTCATTCGTTCGTGGTTCTTTGAGATGAGGTGAATCAGAAAGGCGAAAGCCCCACTGCCGATGCGGCATTCTCGATCGGCACTGCGAAGCCGATGCCGATGAACACGCGCTGACTGGTGGGATTGAGGATACCGGTCACGATGCCGACGACTTCGCCATCCATCGTTGCCAGCGGCCCGCCGGAATTACCCGGATTCGCAGCCGCGTCGAATTGGATCAGATTCGTGAGCACGCGTTTCCCTTCGGGCGAGCGATACTCGCGACGAAGGCCCGAGACCACGCCTTCCGAAACCGATGGGCCGATGCCGAACGGAAAGCCGACGGCAATGACGCGATCCCCGGGCACAAGATCACTCGTCGAGCGCATCGTCGCGGCTATCAAATCGTCGGGGATCGTCTTCGCTTGCAGGACGGCGAGGTCGTGCTCGGGTTGCACGCCGATCACCGTTGCTTCGGACTCGAGCCCGTCGGCGAACACCACGCCGACTTTTTTCGCGCCGAGCACGACGTGCAGATTGGTGAGAATGACGCCCTTGTCGATGATCACGACACCCGTGCCCACGCCGGTTTCGACCGTCTCGCCACGCTCGTCGGGATCGGAAAGATCGCGAACGCGCACCACCGAGCCGCGCAGCTTGTCGTAGGCGCGTGCGGCTTGCGAGGGTAACGTCTTGTTCTCGAACGTGTGCAGCACCGCCGCATCGATGTCTTCCTGCGTCAGCGCGCGCGGCGGCTTTTGCGCACCGCCGTGGATCAGCATCGCCGCGAGCGCGAGCGCGCTGCCGAACGCAACCAGGAGCGGCCGCTCGTGGCGCGACGCAAAATTCGCGATGCGACCGCGCTTGACCGGCACTTCAGCTTCGACGACCGGCGCGGCGGGCGGCGTTGCGATGGGCTCGGCAGGCGGTGCGAGGCGGCGACGGGAGCTGCTGTATAGCGCACTGCTTCTCATGGGTGACCCCGTGGAACCACGATGACGCGGGCTCCGATGCGAGCTTTCGACCGCCAGTTCGTTCCGACCGCCGAACTTCGCATCGGTTTCGTAACGTTTAGCGTACGCCACGCCGGAATGCCCGGCAATGCGAGGCGATACAAGCGATCAGCTCGGCGAGCCGATATCCGCCCAATACTCGTGCTGCGCCGTGTCGACGAGCGAGCGTCTGAGCTCCACCGGATCGTCGTTGTACGAGTAGGCTACACGCCGGATGACGAGCAACGGCGCGCCACGCGCAACTCCGAGAAGGGTTGCGGAATCCTGGTCCGCCACCGTGGCACGCAGCCGCTCACGCGCCTTCACCACCGACAATCCGAACGCGTCCTGATAGAGGTTATAGATCGTCGACGGGCGATTCGCGAAACGCGGCTCCGACATGCCGGGAAAGCGCGCGGCCGGTAGCGTGAGATCGTCGAGGATGACCGGCCGCCCGGAGAGTGCGAGAAGATTCCGGATGCGGTAGACAGGCGCGCCTGGATGAATCGATAGCGACTCGGCTTCGACGCGATCGGCCTTGGCCTTCGCGAATGCGACCAGACGTACGTCGGGATACTCCTTCTGCCCCGCTTGAGGTGCGATGTGGAAAAAATAAAAGAGCATGCGATCGCGATTGTGACTTGCGACGAACGTGCCGCGACCCTGCTGGCGAATCAGGAGGTTCGCGTCGCACAGCTCGTCGATTGCCTTGCGCACCGTTCCAATCGATACGCCGAAGCGCTCGCTCAAGGCCCGCTCGGGTGGAATCGCATCGCCGGGCTTCCATTCGCCGCGTGCCAGCGTGTCGCGAAGCTGTCGCTCGAGATCCTTGTAGAGCGGAGTTGCAAGAGGAACGCCGGGCGCGCGCGAAGTCTCGATCATGCGGCGAGTCTAGCGGGACGAGTCAAGTGATGCAAATGATATAGATGATATAGTTGACTTCGATACAACACGCCATTACGATTCGTGGTATCGAGCGCGGCCGTAAGGGACCGCGCATTCGTCGTTTCGCTTGCACGCGCCCCCGCGAGCGCCGTCGTTTCGATCCCGCTGGAGATACCCTTGATTCACTGCGTTCTGCACGACCCCAAGGACTCGGTCGCCGTCGTCGTCGTCGAAGGCGTCAAGGCCGGCATGCCGCTGACCGGATTGATACTCGACGAAAACCGCACGATCGCGCTCGACTGCATCCAGGACATTCCGATCGGGCACAAGGTCGCGCTGAAAGACATGGCCGCGGGCGAGACGGTGGTCAAGTACGGTGTCGATATCGGCAAGGTCGTCGCGCCGATCAAGAGAGGTCAACACGCGCACGTGCATAACATCAAGACGAAGCGGTGGTGAGGGGCGGAGCGGGGATAGGGGATAGGGGCGCGGATCGAGGGGGCAGTAACCTTATGTCGCTCGCTTGCTGGTTTCTTACATCACACTCTCTCTCATCTTCGCCAAACGCTGATGCTCCCTCGCTCCTAAACCCTCGATCCTAACCCCGGGAACACCATGCAACAAACTTTCAGAGGCTACGTGCGCGAAAACGGACGCGTCGGCGTTCGCAACCATGTCATCGTGCTGCCGGTCGACGATCTATCCAACGCTGCCGCCGAGGCGGTCGCGAACAGCATCAAAGGCTCGCTCGCGATTCCGCATCCCTATGGTCGCTTGCAATTCGGCGCCGATCTCGATCTGCACTTCCGCACGCTGATTGGTGCGGGCAGCAATCCCAACGTTGCCGCGGTGGTCGTCATCGGAATCGAGGACGGCTGGACCAAGAAAGTCGTCGACGGCATTGCGACCACCGGCAAACCAGTCGCTGGCTTCGGTATCGAAGGTCACGGCGACCACGACACGATCATGCGCGCGAGCAAGGCGGCGCGCGAATTCGTGCAATGGGCAAGCGAGAAAGAGCGCGAGGAATGCGCACTGGCCGATCTGTGGGTATCGACCAAATGCGGCGAGTCGGACACGACGTCGGGATGCGGCGCCAATCCCACCGTCGGCGATGCGTTCGACAAGCTCTACGAAGCGGGCTGCACGCTCGTGTTCGGCGAAACTTCGGAGCTCACCGGCGGCGAGCACATCGTTGCGCAGCGTTGTCGCGACGACAACGTGCGCGCGGATTTCATGCGCATTTTCGATCGCTATCAGGGCATGATCAATCGCCACAAGACGACTGATCTCTCCGAATCGCAGCCCACCAAAGGCAACATCGCCGGCGGCCTGACGACGATCGAAGAGAAAGCGCTCGGCAACATCCAGAAAATCGGACGCAAGTGCGTCGTCGACGGCGTGCTCGACAAGGCCGAGATGCCGACGGGGCGCGGACTGTGGTTCATGGACAGCTCGTCGGCCGCGGCGGAGATGGTGACGCTTTGCGCAGCATCGGGCTTCGCCGTGCATTTCTTCCCGACCGGACAAGGCAACGTCATCGGCAATCCGATTCTTCCCGTCATCAAGATTTGCGCGAATCCGCGCACCGTGCGTTTGATGAGCGAGCATGTCGACGTCGATACATCGGGTCTCTTGCAACGCGAGATCACGATGGATCAGGCGGGCGACAGGCTGATCGACATGATGTTTCGCACCGCGAACGGTCGCTTGACAGCGGCCGAGGCACTCGGCCATCGCGAATTCGTGATGACGCGGTTGTACGAAAGCGCCTAGTCGCCAACGTTCTTATAATCGCGGCATGCACATGAGCGCCGCCGGGCCGCCCCAAGGCGCGAATTGCGCCCCCTCTGGGGGTTGGGGGTCCTTACATCCGACTGCTGCCGCACTTGTGTTGCCCGACCTCGCTGCGATTCGCGCAGCGAGTGTGCGCATAGCGCCGTACGTCTATCGCACGCCGGTGATGACTTGCGCTGCCCTCGATGCGATCGTCGGAGCGACGCTTTTTTTCAAATGCGAGAATCTGCAACGCATCGGCGCATTCAAAGCGCGCGGCGCGAGCAACGCCGTGTTTTCGCTGCCCGACGAGTTGGCGCAACGCGGTGTCGTGACGCATTCGTCGGGAAACCATGGCGCAGCGCTTGCCTATGCCGCTGCGCGCCGCGGCATTCGAGCCTTGGTCGTCATGCCCGAAGCAGCACCTCGCATCAAGCAAGACAACGTCAGAAGCTTCGGGGCGACGATTCGATTTTGCGGCCCCACAGCGGCCGCGCGCGAAGCGGCGTGCGAGGAAGTGCAACGCGAAACCGGCGCAACGCTGATTCATCCATTCGACAACGTCGACGTCGTCGCGGGGCAGGGCACGGCAGCGCTCGAGCTTCTCGAAGATGTACCCGATCTCGATGTCGTGATGACGCCGATCGGCGGTGGCGGTCTGTTGTCAGGAACGGCGATCGCGGCGAAAGCGCTGCGACCCGCCATTCGCGTCATCGGCAGCGAGCCCGCCAATGCCGACGATGCGGCGCGAGGATTTCGGTCGGGTCGCTTGGAGCCGGTGTCCACGACGACGACGATCGCCGATGGACTGCGCTCGCCGCTTGCCGCGCGCACGTTCGCGGCGATTCGCGCGAACGTCGATGCGATTTTCGTTGCAAGCGAGCATGCGATCGTCGACGCGCTGCGGCTTACGCTGGAGAGGATGAAAGTCGTCATCGAGCCCTCGGCCGCTGTGCCGCTCGCGAGCCTGATCGAGCATCCGGCCGGATTGACGGGTGCCAGGATCGGAATCGTGCTGTCCGGCGGCAACCTCGACCTCGACCATCCTCCGTGGCAGGAATAGAAGAATAGAAAAGACCCCGACCATTCGTTGCCCGGCCTGCCGTTGGGTGCCGGGAGCCTCCGCAAAGTGGAGCTGCCTGCCACGCTGCGGCACGCAGTGGAACACGTTTGCGACCGGAGGCTTGTGCCCCGGCTGCGGCGTTCGCTGGCATCGCACGCAGTGCCTCGCATGCGGCGTCGTCTCGCCGCACCGCGACTGGTATAACGATCCCGACGACGATTCCACGCCGGCCGAGCGCAAGAAACGCGACCTTCCCGAGACGGTATAAAGGGCGCGATATGCGCATTCTCATCAGCGAATTCATGGACGCGGGCGCGATCGAGTTGTTGACGCCGATTCACGCAACGCATTACGACCCGAATCTCGTCGATCGTCGTGACGAGTTGAAAACGCGTCTCCGGGACGCAGACGCACTGATTGTTCGCAATCGCACGCTGGTCAACGCTGAACTGCTCGCGGCGGCGACGCGGCTTACGGTCGTCGGCCGTCTGGGCGTCGGTCTCGACAACATCGACGTCGTGACGTGTGCGCAACGCGGCATCACGGTGATTCCGGCGACCGGTGCGAATGCGCTTGCCGTTGCGGAATACGTGATCGCGGCGGCGATGTTGCTTCTGCGCGGCGTTTATTTTTCGAGCGCTGCAGTCAGCGCCGGCCAATGGCCGCGCACCGCGCTGTCGAATGGTCGCGAGACTGCAGGCAAGACGATGGGGGTGGTCGGCTTCGGAGGCATCGGCCGGCTGACCGCGCGACTGGCGCGTGCGCTCGGGATGGAAGTGATCGGATTCGACGCTCAGCTTCCCGCGGGCGATCCCGTATGGGAGGACGAATTCGTCAAGCCGCGTACGCTCGATGCTTTGCTTGCGCGCTCGGACGTGCTCACGTTGCACGTTCCGCTGTTGCCTGCGACACGACATTTGATCGATGCAACACACCTGGGCGCGATGAAGCGTGGCGCGATCTTGATCAACACGGCGCGAGGCGGTGTGGTCGACGAAGCGGCGGTCGCCGACGCATTGAAGAGCGGTCACCTTGGCGGTGCTGCGCTCGACGTGTTCGAGCGCGAGCCGTTGACGGGAGGCTCACCGTTGGCTGGGTGTCCCAATTTGTTGCTGACGCCGCACGTCGCAGGGATCACCGCCGAATCCAACGAGCGGGTGTCGACGATGATCGCCGAGAAAGTGGTCGCGGCGCTCGCTTCGCGGCACTAAGGCCCTAATGCCTCGCCATACGCTCGCTGCATTGCACGCGCTTGCCGTGCGCGCGTTGCAAGCCGCGGGTGCGAGCGACGAGATGGCGCAGTCGACTGCGCGTGCGCTGGTTGCGGCCGACGCGCGCGGTCTCGCGTCACACGGCGTGTCGCGCGTGCCGCAATACGCGGCGCATCTGAAAAACGGTCGCGCGAATGGTCAAGCGAAGCCAAGCGTCATCGCGTCACGCGGCGGTGCGGCGCTCGTCGATGCGCACTGCGGTCTTGCTTTCCCTGCGTGCGCGCTCGCCGTCGACACTGCGATCGCTCGCGCGCGCGAGTTCGGTGTCGCTTTTGTCGGCGTGACCAACAGCCATCATTTCGGTGTCGCAGCGTGGCATCTCCAGCCGGTTGCCGCGGCTTCGATGGTGGGCGTCGGTTTTGGTAATTCACCGGCAGCGATGCCCGCCGCCGGCGGGCAGACGCCGTTGTTCGGCACCAATCCGATCGCGGCGGTGTTTCCACGCCGCGAAGCGTCACCGCTGGTGATCGATCTCTCGTTATCCGAAGCCGCGCGCGGCAAGGTGATGATCGCGGCGCGTGAGGGCAAGTCGATTCCGCTCGGCTGGGCGCTCGATCGCGACGGCAATCCCACCACTGACGCGAAGGCCGCGCTCGACGGATCGATGCTTGCGATGGGGGGGGCGAAAGGCGCAATGCTCGCGCTTGTCGTCGAACTGCTGGTGACGGCACTCACCGGCGCCGCGTTCGGCTTCGAGGCGTCGAGCTTTTTTGTCGACGAAGGCAATCAACCGCGCATCGGACAAGCGTTTCTGGTGATCGACCCCGGCGCCCTTGCCGGTCGCGCGACCTACGACGAGCGAATCGAGAAGCTCGTGGCGGCGATGCTCGACGACGAGGGGGTACGCCTACCCGGCGCGCGGCGCGATGCGCTCGTGGCGCGCGCTCAAAGCGAGGGCGTGGAGATTCCCCAGGCCCTCGCGGATCAGCTTGCTGCGCTTACCGCGTGATAACGCGGAATTCGGCTTCGCAGCCGTCGTCGACCCAAATGCCGTTGCGCTCGACGCCCCACGAACGACCGCGCACGCAGGCGGCCTGCGAGCGCTGGTCAACGAGTTGCGCGTCGCGAATGCGTCCGGTGTCGCAGAAGTTGTAGCGGTACTCGCGGCTCTCGCAGACGACGTGACCTTGGCGCGGCGGACGCCCGGGTGTGAGTCCGGCCGTGTGAACTTCGAAGTCGGCCTCGCATCCGTTCGAGACCCAAATCCCGTTGCCGCGCCAACCCCAGCTCTGGCCCTGCACGCAAGGCGCGCGGGAGCGTTGCCGAACCATCGTCACGTTGTCGACGCCGTCGGGAATCTGGCAGAACTCCTGGCGATAGTCGCGGCTTTCACAGGTAATGACGCCACGTGCGGCCGGTCCTCCCGGACCGGGGCCGGGTCCACGCAATGCCGCGTACTCGAACGCGCCTTCGCAACCGCCTGACACCCAAATGCCGCGGCGATCGAATCCCCAGGTGCGGCCTTCGACGCACTGTGAGCGTGAGCGCTGCTCGATCAGGCGTGCGCGCGCAACGCCGTCGGGGGTCGCGCAAAAGTTGTATTGATAGTCCCGGCTTTCGCAATCGATTCGCGATTGCGCCAACACGGGCGTCGCTGCGCTCAATGCAACCAACGCAGCAACTGGAACGAGTTGAAGCGCTTTCACTTGGCGTTCTCCTTCGGAAAGAAAGCCCATCGTAGCGGCCTGTCGCGCCCGCGCGCAAGTCGACAACGTCCGTCAGCGATGCAATGCGCCGTCTACCCGTGTCGGGCCTACATGGCCCCGCCGGGCAGGGGAGCAGCGGCAATCGCCTCGCGCAACGGATTGAATACGCCGGGTGCCGCGGCAATGGCCTCCCCTGCGCGAAGAAAATCGGGGGTGCCTGCCAGATCTCCGAGGCGGCCCCCTGCTTCGCTGACCAACAACGCGCCTGCCGCAATTTGCCAAGGCCGAAGCCCGATCAGGAAAAACCCGTCCATACGCGCCGCCGCGACGTACGCGAGGTCGAGTGCGCACGAGCCCGCCCGCCGTAGCGCGCATTTTTGCGCAAGTGTGGTGAAGATCGGCAGATAGCGGGGCAGGCGCGGGCTCTTGCGCGTCGGCATCACCGTGCCGATCAGCGCTTCCTGCAAGCGCGTGCAGCCCGACGTACGAATGGGCGCGTTGTTGAGTTGCGCGCCCCGACCTTTGACTGCCGTGAACAATTCGTCGCGCGTGGGGTCGAGCACGACGGCGTGCGTGAGCTCGCCACCTTTGACGAGCGCGATCGACACGGCGTAATACGGTAAGCCGTGAATGAAGTTCATCGTTCCATCGAGCGGATCGACGATCCAGCGATGCTCGGAGTCGCTTTTTGCCGACGGCTTTTCACCTGTCTCGCGGCCGAGAATCGCATGCTCCGGAAACGCCGCGGTAATCGTCGCGCAAATCGCCTGCTCGCTTTCAGCGTCCGCAGCGGTGACGATGTCGCCTTGTTCCTTCGAATAGGTGGGCAGGCGCTTCAAATCACGCGACGCGTCGACGATTACGGAGGCGGCGCGGCGCGCGGCGCGCACGGCGACGGCCAGCATCGGGTCGGTGGGCAGCGTCACTTCTTCGTCCCCGCGAGAAGTTCGCGCTCCATCGTCAGGTAAGTGCCGTACGCGTTGATGCGATTCGCCGGCTCGAAGGCGGGTAATGCGCGAAATCGCGACCAGTCGGTTTTGGCATACGCTTCATCGAACGGCACCAGCTCGTTGACCGCGCGCCCCATTGCGTCACGCAGGTACACGAGATAATCACGCGTTGTCGCAAGATCGCGGGCGACGTCCTTCGATACGCCGCCGTGACCCGGCACCACGACCGAAGGCGACAGGGCGATCATCTTGTTCATCGCTTTGAGCCACCCGGCGCTGTCGGCGTCACCCACGAAAGGAATGCGCCCGGCGAACAACAAGTCACCGGCAAACAGAAGTCTGTCCTCGACCACATACAGCATCACGTCTTCGGGCGAGTGCGCGCCTTCCGAATAAATGATGCGAAACGTCAAACCGCCGAGCTTGAAATCGGTATCTCCCTCGATCCACTGGTCCGGCGCGACGACGCGGGTTTTCTCATCGACCCACGGAAACAGATCGCGGCGTCGCTGTTCGAGGCGATCGCTTGCGAGTCCCGAAGTGAAGTACTGCTGGCCTTTGCGATGAGCCCAGATCTCCGCACCTGGTGTCTTCAGCGCCTGCAGGCCGTAAACGTGATCGGCGTGGTAATGAGAAACGATGATGCGGCGGATCGGTTGCCTGGACACGCGCGCGATTGCTGCGCGCATTGCTTCGCCCAATGGAGGTGTGCCCAACGCATCGAAGACGACGATCCCATCGCCGGTGACGACGAATCCGGCGTTGCTCATGAAGCCGCGATTCGCGGCGCTCGCCATTCCAGCATCACCCTGGAAGAACCAGCCGTGCGCGCTGACACGTTGCGGCGTAAGCTCGATCTCGGCGGCGCGAGCAGGCGTCGCGTACAGCAAAAGCACGCCGACGAAGGCGAGCGCAGCCTTCGCGAAGCGGTTACCGTGGACGCAATAGTTCATGCCGTGTGCGCGTTTGGCGCCGCGGCATTCTACCCGCGCAAAGGCGGGCAACGCGTCGACCGTCGGGCGTGGCGACGGCCGGCGCGGGACGACTTGATGCATGCGTCGACGCAACAGTGCAACTTGTCGCATCATATGGACCAACAAGAATATAGGCGGTTACCACAATGACTTGGCGCGCGGACGGCCGGAACCCAGGAAGTCGTTTGTCAAGGAAATCGACGATGTCGGCCACGATCATCGCGGCATCGTTGGCCGCGCTCCCTACGTACGCGGTCGCCCAGGAGCGCGACTTCGATCCGGTAGTCGTGACGGCCACGCGGCAAGCGCAACGCGCTTTCGATCTGCCTGTCTCGATCGATACGATCGACGCGCGTGCGATCGTCGAGGGACAGCCGCTGATCAACCTCTCCGAAACGCTGGTGCGCGTACCGGGGATCGTTGCGCAGAACCGGCAGAACTATGCGCAGGATCTGCAGATCAGCTCGCGCGGCTTCGGTGCGCGTGCCGCATTCGGCGTGCGTGGCATTCGTCTCTATCAGGACGAGATTCCCGCGACGATGCCCGACGGTCAGGGACAGACCGGCAGCTTTCAGCTTTTGTCCGCACAGCGCATCGAAGTGTTGCGCGGGCCTTTCTCGACGCTGTATGGCAATGCGTCGGGTGGCGTGATCTCGGTGATGACCGAGTCAGGCACACCAGAGCCGATCGTGACCGCGATCGCGGGAGGCGGGAGCTATGGCACGTGGACGGCTGGCGCGAAGGCCACCGGGACCGCGGGACGCGTCGGTTATGTCGCGGCCGTCAATCATTTCGAAACGGACGGCTTTCGCGATCACAGCAGCGCCAGGCGAACGCTTGGCGTTGGGAAGCTCGCAATCGACGCGTCCGCGCAAACGTCGATCACGTTGATAGGCAGCGTGCAGGAACAGCCCGATTCGCAAGACCCGCTCGGACTCACACGCGCGCAATGGAGCGCCAACCCCCGCCAGGCCGATGCTGCAACCGAGCTTTTCGACACGCGCAAAACGGTGCGCCAGTCGCAGGGCGGCGCTCGCATCGATCACGCATTCAGCGATGCGACGTCGCTTCGCATCACCGGTTACGCGGGAAAACGCGATGTGCGCCAGTTTCTCGCACTGACCGGTGTGGGGGCGACCTCGTCGGGCGGCGTGGTCGATCTCGATCGCGAATTCGGCGGTGCGAGCGTCAAGTTGTTTCATCGTGCGCGAGTGTTCGATACGCCGCTCACATTGACCATCGGTGCTGATTTCGACGAGCAGCGCGAACGCAGGCAAGGCTTCGTGAACAACTTCGGGACGGCGGGTGATTTGCGGCGAGACGAAGACGATGTCGTTCGCAATCGCGACGTCTACGCTCAGGTTCAGTGGTTATTGCACCCGAAGCTCTCCCTACTCGCAGGTGTTCGCTCGAGCAACGTGCGGTTTCGATCCGATGATCATTACGTCACTGCCGCCAATCCCGACGACAGCGGCCGGTTGTCGTTTCGCGACACAACCCCGGTGGCCGGTCTTACTTTTCACGCGACCGAAGCGCTCAATCTCTACGCATCGTACGGCGAAGGGTTTGAAACACCGACGTTCGCAGAGCTTGCGTATCGCCGCAGTGGCCCGGGCCTCAACTTCGATCTCCGTCCCGCGACGAGTCGCGCGGTGGAAGTTGGCGTCAAGGCCATCGTCGCGCGCCGGCATCGCATCAACGCGGCGTGGTTTGCGATCGATACCGATGACGAGATCGTCATCGATGCGGCCACCGGCGGGCGCACGACGTTTCGCAATGCGGGCAAGACGCGAAGACGCGGCGTCGAGCTTGCCTGGGACGGCGAGTTCGATTACGGCCTTGCGGCGCACGCGGCGCTGACCTGGCTGCGTGCGGAATTCGCAAGCGATTTCGCGACGGGCGTTCCACCAGTAACGATTGCAAGCGGTGCGAAGCTTCCCGGTGTGCCGTCGCGCACGGCGTTCGGCGAATTGCGCTGGAATCCTCCGTCGCTCGCGTGGTTGTCCACGGCGATCGAGGTTGCGTACGTCGATCGCATTTATGTGAACGATCGCAACAGCGACTTCGCGCCCTCGTACGCGGTCGTCAATGTTCGCGCCGGTGTCGAGCACAGCGTCGGGGCGCTGCGCATGCGCGCATTCGCGCGTGTCAACAACATCGCCGATCGCAATTACGTGGGATCGGTGATCGTCGGCGACACCAACGGACGCTTTTTCGAGCCCGCGCCCGGACGCAATGTCTTCTTCGGCGCGGCGCTCGAAGCTCGCCTTTAAAGACGCTCGCGCGCGTTGCAGTATGCTGTGCGCTCACTCCGCCAACGATACCAACGACAAGGCGGACTTCAAACGGAGGAGGTCAAGATGTCGTTCCAGCTCTCCCTTTCGGTCAACGGCAAGGCGGAGACGGCGTCGGTCGAGCCGCGCCTGCTGCTGGTGGATTTTCTGCGCACGCAGCTTGGGCTCACCGGCACGCACGTCGGCTGCGATACCGGGCAGTGCGGCGCGTGCACGATTCTGATCGACGGTCGCGCGGTGAAGTCGTGCATGCTGTTTGCGGCGCAGGCCAATGGCGCGCAATTGACGACGATCGAAGGCATTGCGAACGGGGATGAGCTGCATCCGATGCAGGCGGCGTTCAAGGATTGTCACGCGTTGCAGTGTGGGTTCTGCACACCGGGCATGGTGATGTGCGCGCTCGATCTGGTGAAGAACCATCCGAATCCCGACGATAAGACGGTGCGCGAGGGGCTCGAAGGCAACCTGTGCCGCTGTACGGGCTATCAGAACATCGTCAAAGCGGTGCGGCAGGGCGCTGCGGCGATGAAATAGGAGCGGGACATGGGTGCGAATGAATTGAATCTGATCGGGCAATCGATCCGGCGCAAGGAAGATGCGCGATTTTTGACCGGCACCGGGCAGTACACCGACGATGTCGAGATGACACGGACGACGCAGGCGGTGTTTCTGCGCTCGCCGCACGCGCACGCGCGCATCGCCTCGCTCGATACGGCCCGGGCCAAAGCGATGCCGGGGGTGGTGGCCATCTTCACGGCTGAGGATCTGACCGGCGTGAATGGCCTGCCCTGCGGTTGGTTGATCACCGGCAGCGACGGCAAACCGATGAACGAGCCGCCGCATCCGGTGCTGGCGAAAGGCAAGGTGCGTCACGTCGGCGATCCGGTGGCGCTGGTGATTGCCGAGACGCGCGATCAGGCCAAGGACGCGGCGGAAGCGATCGACATCGATTACCAGGTGTTGCCGGCGGTGGTCCATTGCAAGGATGCCTTGGCGTCCGGCGCGCCGCAGATTCACGACGAGGCGCCGGGCAATCGCTGCTACACCTGGGCGCTGGGTGACAAGGCGGCGGTCGATGCCGCGTTTGCGAAGGCTGCGCACGTCACCAAGCTCGACATCGTCAACAACCGGCTGGTGCCCAACGCCATCGAGCCGCGCGCAGCGCTGGCCGCGTACACCCGCGCCGACGAAGCCTATACGCTGTATGTGGCGAACCAGAACCCGCACGTCGAGCGCTTGTTGATGACCGCCTTCGTGCTGGGCCTGCCGGAGCACCGGGTGCGGGTGATCGCCCCCGACGTCGGCGGCGGTTTCGGCTCGAAGATTTACTTGTACGCCGAAGAAACCGCGATGGTGTGGGCGAGCAAGCGTGTCAATCGGCCGATCAAATGGGCGGCCGATCGCAGCGAGGCATTCGTCTCCGACGCGCACGGCCGCGATCACGTCACCCACGCCGAGCTGGCACTCGATGCGAAGGGCACGTTCCTGGCGATGCGGGTGCACACGCAGGCCAATCTGGGCGCGTACCTGTCGACGTTCTCGACCTGCATTCCGACGATTCTCTACGCGACGCTCCTGGCGGGCCAATACACCACCCCGGTGATTTATTGCGAAGTCACCGCCGCGTTCACCAACACCGTGCCAGTCGATGCTTATCGCGGGGCGGGCCGCCCGGAAGCGACCTATGTGGTCGAGCGGCTGGTGCATCAGGCCGCGGTCGACTTGGGCATCGCGCAAGACGAGATCCGGCGGCGCAATTTCATTCGCTCGTTTCCCTATCAGACCCCGGTGGCGCTGACCTACGACACCGGTGATTACGAAGCGAGTCTGACCAAGGCGATGGAAGTGGCCGATGTCGCAGGCTTTGCCAAGCGTAAGAAGGATGCGGCGTCGCGCGGCAAGCTGCGCGGAATCGGCTACTCGTCGTACATCGAGGCCTGCGGGCTGGCGCCGTCGAACATTGCCGGCTCGCTCGGCGCGCGCGCGGGCTTGTACGAGGCGGGCGAAGTGCGCGTGCATCCCACCGGCAGCGTGACCGTGTTCACCGGCTCGCACAGCCACGGTCAGGGGCACGAGACGACGTTCGCGCAAGTGGTTGCCTCCAAGCTGGGCATGTCGATCGACAACATTGCCATCGTGCACGGCGACACCGGTCGGGTGCCGTTCGGCATGGGCACTTACGGCTCGCGCTCGCTCGCGGTGGGCGGCTCGGCGATCGTGAAGGCGCTCAACAAGATCATCGCCAAAGGCAAGCGGATCGCAGCACATCTCTTAGAAGCGGCGGAGAGCGATATCGAGTTCGCCGATGGCAAGTTCAGCGTGGCGGGCACCGATCGCAGCAAGACCTTCGGCGAAGTGGCGCTGGCTGCTTACGTGCCGCACAACTATCCGCTGGAATGCGAAGAGCCTGGGTTGAACGAGACCGCGTTCTACGATCCGACCAATTTCACCTATCCGGCGGGAACCCACATCTGCGAAGTCGAGGTGGACCAGGACACCGGCAAGGTCGACGTCGTGGCCTTCACGGCCTGCGACGACTTCGGCAACATCATCAATCCGATGATCGTCGAAGGACAAGTGCATGGCGGGGTTGCGCAGGGCATCGGCCAGGCGCTGCTGGAGCACTGCGTCTACGACCGCGACAGTGGACAGCTGTTGTCGGGAAGCTTCATGGACTATGCGATGCCGCGTGCCGATCATATTCCGCCGATGAAGGTGGCGACGACGGTGACGCCCTGCACGCACAATCCGCTGGGCGCCAAAGGCTGCGGGGAAGCGGGTGCGATCGGCTCGCCGGCGGCGATGATGAATGCGGTGCACGACGCGCTCGCGGAAGTTGGCGTGAAGTACCTCGATATGCCGGCGTCGCCGCATCGGGTATGGCAGGCGATCGCGCAAGCGCAACCACCCGCACGATAAGGAGACCCCTCATGTACGCATTCGAGCTGCATCGTGCCAAGGACGTTGCCGACGCCGCGGCCCTGCTGGGCCAAAGCGGGGGTCGGGCGCTGGCGGGCGGTCAAAGCCTGGTGGCCGCACTCAAGTTCCGCCTGGCGCAACCCGGAACGCTGGTCGACCTGTCGGGTATCAAGGAGCTGGCCGGGATTCGCAAGGAAGGCAACGCACTGGTCATCGGGGCGATGACCACGCACGCCAGCATCGCCGCGTCGAAGGATGTGCAAGATTCAATCCCGGTGCTCGCAGCGCTCGCCGAATTGATCGGCGATCGGCAGGTGCGCAACATGGGAACGATCGGCGGATCGATCGCCAATGCCGATCCGGCGGCGGATTGGCCGGCGGCGGTGCTGGCCCTCGATGCGACGATCATTACCAACAAGCGAAAGATTCCCGCTGCGCAATTTTTCACCGGCCTCTACGAAACCACGCTGGCGGCCGATGAAATCATCACGTCGATCAGCTTCCCCACGCCTAAGCGCGGCGCTTACGAAAAGTTTCGCAATCCGGCGTCGCGTTTTGCGTTGGTCGGTGTGCTCGTTGCGCAGATGGCGGACGGCTCGGTGCGGGTGGCGGTGACCGGTGCGGGTCCCTCGGTGTTTCGTTGCCAGCCGCTGGAAGCGGCGCTTGCAAAAAGCTTCAGCGTCGACTCTGCACGCGCGGTGAAGATCGCGGCGAGCGGACTCAACCACGATCTGCACGGCTCGGCGGAATATCGCGCTCACTTGATCAGCGTGCTGGCGGGTCGCGCGGTTGCGGCCTGCGCGTGAGCTAAATCGCTAAGCGAGACGATCGGCATCGGCGGCAGCCGGCGAATGACGCGGCTGCCGCCGTTGCTTTGATTGACGACGCTTGCCATGATCGGCGAGTCTCTGGCGCTGGCCGCGATGCTGATGTTCGCGACCAACATTCTGGTCACCAAAGCCGCGTCCGCGCGCCTGGACGTCGGCACCGGCTTTGTCATCTCGGTCGTCGTCAATCTTCTCGTTGCGGCACTCGCGTTCGCAATCGAGTTGGCACTGCGAGGCGATCGGATCGAGTGGGATCTGACCGGCGTCGTGTTGTTCGCGCTCGCCGGCGTGTGCGCAACCTATCTCGGCCGCTTTTTTTTCTTCGGCGCGATCGCGAAGCTCGGCGCTACGAAAGCGAGCCTTTTCCACGTATCCAGTCCCGCGTTCACCGCGCTCATCGCGTGGGTCTTCATCGGCGAATCGCTGCGCTGGCCCACCGTCGTGGCGATCGTGGCGACGATGATCGGGCTCCTGCTGATCATCGTGCCGAGCTTCGACATGCTGCTCGGTCGCGGGGAAAGCGCTCGAGCGGCAATGGCGCTCGGTGCAAAGATCAAGGTTTGGCTTGCATCGGGATTCGTCGTCGGTGTCGGCGCGACGCTCGCCTACTCGGTCGGCAACGTGTTGCGAGGTGCATCGGTGCGGCAGTGGAACGAGCCGATCGCCGGCGCGATGCTCGGCGCGGCCGCGGCGCTACTGTTGCAACTCGCTTTCGGATCGCACCGGCAGCTATCGAAACGGTTGCGCGATGCGGACCGCGCAGGCAAGCGCTTGTACGCGGTGGGCGGAGTGCTCACGATAACGGCGCAGATGTGCATGATCGCCTCGATGCGCTACATCCCGGTCGCGGTCGCGACGGTGATCACGCTGTGCACGCCGCTCATCGTGATTCCCGCAAGCTATTGGTTGATGCGAAGCGAGGAACGGATTGGCCTGCGCACGCTCGCTGGTGCGGCGCTGACGATCGCGGGAATGGCGATCATCGTGCTGCGCTGAGTGGGTTAGCATCCGCTCGATGACAAGCTCCTCTCGATTGCCGTGACCGCGCAACTGCCATCAAACGTCGACGCAACGCTCGACTTGTTTGCAAGTCAGGACTACGTCGCCGATCGACGCTTGGCCACCGCGACGTTCCTTGCGCTCAAGCTTTCGCGACCGCTGTTTCTCGAAGGCGAGGCGGGTGTCGGCAAGACCGAGACCGCGAAGGCGCTCGCGGCGGCGCTGTCGCGCAAGCTCGTGCGCTTGCAGTGCTACGAAGGGCTCGATACCGCCGCTGCGGTCTACGAGTGGAACTATCCGCGTCAGATGATCGAGATCCGGCTCGCCGAAGCCGCGGGCGGGGTCGAGCGCGACACGCTGGCGCACGACATCTTCACGACGCGATTCCTGCTGAAGCGGCCGATTCTCGAGGCGCTGTCGCCTCACGACGGCAACGCGCCGGTGCTTTTGATCGATGAGCTGGATCGCGCCGACGAGCCGTTCGAAGCGTACCTGCTCGAGGTGCTCGCCGAATACCAGGTCACCATTCCCGAGCTCGGTCCGATTCGCGCCGTCGAGCCGCCGATCGTCGTCATCACGAGCAATCGCACGCGTGAGATCCACGATGCGATCAAGCGCCGTTGTCTCTATCACTGGGTGGACTTCCCCGACGCCGAACGCGAGCTCGAGATCGTACGGCGCAAATGTGCCGAGGCGCCGGCGGCGCTCGCCCGCGAAGTCGTTGCGTTCACGCAGGCGCTGCGCGAACGCGATCTTTTCAAGGCGCCGGGAATCGCCGAGACGCTGGATTGGGCGCAGGCGTTAGTCGCGCTCGATCGCATCGCCCTCGATCCGCAGACGGTCGCCGACACGATCGGTGTACTGCTCAAATACCAGGACGACATCGCGGCGATGACGCCCGACCTTGCGCGGCGGCTCGTCGAGCAGGCGCAATCGACCGTCTGACGCCCGGGACCAAACGACCGGTGGTCGCGGGTGCGTGGATTTTCCGTCGCCCTTGGCGTACGCTTGCGAGCCGACTTGCGGCTTGTGCAAATCTTGACGCTACCTCCCATGCAGCCGCGCCTACTATGTGCCGCACTCGCACTGATCACCACGTGCGCAACGCCTGCGATCGCGAACAATCATTTTCGCTTCTCAGACGAGGCTCAGCGAGCGGAGCGGGAGGCGCGCGAAAGTCGGGAAGATCGCGAGGATCGCATCGCGGACAAGTTGTCGACGCCTTGTCGCGCCGAGCTCAAGAACAAGAAGATCATGGTGATCATCGGCGAGCGACGCAGCAACGGCATCATCTATGCGGAGCAACGCAATTATGGCCGTCATTACGAGGCGATCAACCAGCGCTTGAAAGCGCTGGGACTTCGCACCTACACGCCCGAGGAGATTCGCCGCCAGATCGCGCAAGCCGAGATCGAAGCGCAATTTCGAAACGACCCCGACGCCGCGTTGTCGGCGAGTAAGCGGCTTGGCGCGAATTTCATCCTGCGCGGCCTCATCAGCTCGCAAGCGCAGCGCAATCCGATGATGAACGTGAATCAGGTATCGGTGTCGATGGGCTTCACATTGACCGCGAGCGATGGCCGGCAGGTGGGCACGGCGGATGCGAGAGACGCCTCGTATGCGGGCGCCGACGTTTCCGGAATGGCGCTGACGCTCGTCAACGAGCAAGCCGACGAGATCGTCGCTTCGCTGTATGCAGATTATTGTCGGCACGCGGGGTACGCCCCGGCGAGTCGACCCAAGAGGAAGTAAGCGCACTCGAAATGGAGAAACGAACAATGAACGCAAGCATTCTTGCAGTCGGTGCCGTGATCGGTGCGGCGCTCGTTGCCATTGCCACGTCCGCCAGCGCCCAGCCGACGTTCGGCAATCCTTCGCCCACGGCCGGAAGAGAAACCTCGCAACGTGCCAATCAGGCGGCCGATCAGGCGGCGTATCGGCCGGTCGAGTACACCAACGCGAACAAGCGCGGCCCGGCGCTCGTCGTGATACCGGGCGAGATCAAGAGCAACAACGCGACGTTCTTGCAGAAGTTCACGGCGAACAACATTGCGGACTTCGGCGAAATCGAGTTGAGCAACGCCAACTTCGCAGTGCTCGAGCGCTCGAATCTGGGACCGATCATGCGTGAGTTCGAGCTCGCCTATAACCTGGGCGATCCTCA
>DATLOI010000203.1:0-3112 GCA_035536295.1 Casimicrobiaceae bacterium | reverse complement strand
GACGGTCAACACCTCAAGTTCCAACTCGGCGAGCAGCCGGTGCGCTTTTCGCGCATTAGACCTGGCGAGACGTTGTTGAAGTCATGATCGTCATCAGCGAGTTCATGGACGAATCATCGGTCGCGTCCCTGCGCGCGGATTTCGCTGTTCGTCACGAGCCATCGATGGTCGATCGGCCGGCGGAGTTGAGCGCGGCGATGCAATCCGCTGTTGCTTTGATCGTGCGCAATCGAACGCAGGTCGACGCGGCACTGATTGCGAACGCGCCAAGATTGAAGGTCGTGGGTCGGCTCGGTGTCGGGCTCGACAACATCGACACGGCGGCGTGTGCCGTGCGTGGCATCGAAGTCATCGCCGCGACCGGCGCCAACGCCGTGTCGGTCGCCGAGTACGTCGTCACCACGGCGATGATGCTGTTGCGTGGCGTTTATGGCTCATCGGCTGCGGTCGCTGCTGGCGTGTGGCCGCGTGCCCAACTGTCGCAGGGTAAAGAGATGCGCGGCAAGACACTCGGACTGATCGGGTTCGGCTCGATCGGCCGCGTGACCGCGCGGCTTGCGCACAACCTTGGCATGCAGGTCGTCGCTCACGATCCGCTGGTTGCAGCCGATGACGCGGCATGGCGCGAGCATGGTGTTGCACACCGAAGCCTTGAGACGCTGCTTGCACAGGCCGACGTGGTCTCGCTGCACGTGCCGCTGGTTGCGCTGACGCGCGGCATGCTGAATCCATCGCGGATCGCATCGATGAAGCGCGGCGCGATCGTTATCAATACCGCACGTGGCGGCATCGTCGACGAAGAAGCATTGATCGACGCTCTGCGAAAGGGTGCGCTTGGCGGTGCAGCGCTCGATGTGTTCGAGCACGAGCCGCTGGCGGCAAGACCAACATGGGTAGATGTTCCGAATCTGGTTCTGACGCCGCACGTAGCTGGAGTGACAGCGGAGTCGAACGTGCGCGTCAGCGAGATGATTGCGCAGCGAGTCGCCGCAGCGTTGCACGAGATGGGCGCGCAATGACGACTGTTTCGCTGCAACGTCTGGAATCGCTTATAGAACTTGCGCTCGTTGGCGCAGGCGCCAGTGCTGCAATGGCGGCGGCAGCGGCACGTGCATTGGTGTCGGCCGAAGCGCAGGGTCTGACTTCGCACGGCGCTGCGCGCGTCGCGCAATACGTAGCTCACTTGAAGAACGGCCGTGCCAATGGACAAGCTCTTCCGCACATCATCAGAGAAAAACCGGCAGCATGCTTGATCGATGCGGAAAACGGGCTGGCGTTTCCAGCGTGCGAACTCGCAGTCAACGAGGCCAGCAAGCGAGCGTGCGGGCAAGGCATCGGATTAGCAGCGGTGACCAATAGTCATCACTTCGGCGTGGCCGCCTATCACCTCGCTTCAGTCGCTGAGCAGTCGATGGTCGGGCTCGCATTCAGCAATTCACCGGCGGCGATGCCGGCATGGAACGGATCTCGTGCGCTCTTCGGTACCAATCCGATCGCCGCAGTATTCCCGCGCAGCAATGCGGCACCGTTGACGATCGATCTGTCGCTCTCCGAGGTCGCGCGTGGCAAGGTCATGGTCGCGGCACAACAAGGCAAGCCCATTCCGCTTGGGTGGGCGCTCGACCGTACGGGAAAGCCGACGACCAACGCCAAGGCCGCACTGGACGGGATGATGCTTCCCGCCGGCGGCGTCAAAGGCGCGATGCTTGCGCTAGTGGTTGAGCTTTTTTGCGTCTCGTTGACCGGCGCTCACTTCGGCTATGAAGCGGATTCGTTTTTTGTTGACGAAGGCAACCAGCCGCGACTGGGTCAGGTATTTCTGGTCATCGATCCCGCAGCCCTCGCGGGAACGGACGTGTATTGCTCGCGGGTCGAAGCGCTGATCGACGTAATGTGTGCAGACCCAGACGTGCGATTGCCGGGACAAAGAAGGGCGGACCTTGCGCAGCGCGCGATCACCGACGGCGTCGAAATCGCGGAAGCATTGTTCGCGCGACTGATTGCGTTGGCTGGATCTAAACCGACGTCAAGGTAAATTGCATGTGCTTGCTCGAAGGCTAAGCTGGTCCGTCACTTAAATCGCAGCGAGTGCACATGCGAGATCGCGCTGCAGGTCATCGACATTCTCGACTCCGACGGACAGACGTACGAGAGAATCGCCGATGCCGAGCGTCGCACGCTGCGGCGTCGGGATCGTGGCATGCGTCATGATCGCCGGATGCTCGATCAGGCTTTCGACGCCGCCAAGGCTTTCGGCGAGTGCGAAGATCTCGCAGCGCTCGAGAAAGCGGCGCGTACCGGCGAGGTCGGTGTCGAGATCAATCGAGATCATTCCGCCGTAGCCGTGCATCTGTTTGCGCGCTAACACGTGCTGTTGATGTGACAGCAAGCCCGGATAGCGGACGCGTTTCACCTTCGGCTGTGCTTCAAGCCATTGCGCCAGCGCCAAGGCATTCTCGCAGTGGCGCTGCATGCGCAGCGCAAGCGTCTTGATTCCACGCAGCGTTAGGAAGCTGTCGAACGGTCCTGCGATAGAACCCACCGCGTTCTGCAGAAAGCCAAGCTGCTCGCGCATCGGCCCCACGCGCTCATCGCCAGATACGACCGCAACGCCGCCAATCACGTCCGAGTGCCCGTTCAGATACTTTGTGGTCGAATGCACGACGATATCGAAACCGAGCTCAAGCGGCCTCTGCACCCATGGACTTGCGAACGTGTTGTCGGCGACGGCGACGATATCGTGCGCACGGCACAGCTTGGCAATCGCTTCTAGGTCGGCGAGCTTTAGCGTGGGATTGCTAGGCGTTTCAACCCAGACCATCCTCGTCTCGGGCCGCAGTGCCGCCGATAGCTGATCGAGATCCGACATATCGACGAACGTGAATGTGTGTCCTGCGCTGCGCTTGCGAACGCGATCGAATAGTCGAAACGTGCCGCCGTACAAATCGTCGCCGGCAACGATGTGCGCGCCGGCGTTTAAAGTTTCGAGCACGGTCGCTATCGCCGCCATGCCGGAGGCAAATGCATATGCCTGCGCGCCGCTTTCGAGATCGGCGACGCAGCGCTCGAGCGCCCAGCGCGTGGGATTGTGCGAGCGGCCGTAATCGAGCCC
>DATLOI010000202.1:0-12426 GCA_035536295.1 Casimicrobiaceae bacterium | reverse complement strand
GCGTTGCCCGGTGCGATGCGGGTGATTTTACCGCGACAAGCGGAGCTTCGCCATTTCCTCGTTACGAGCGTTAAATAGACACAATGGCGTAGCATCGTAAGTTGTCTCGCGTAACGCTTCCGAGGAGTGACGTTCATGTCGATGCTCGTACGTCGTGTGGTAATCGCTGCAATTTGTCTCGTTCCCGTAATCGCGTTCGCGCAAGCCTGGCCGGCGAAGCCGATTCGCATGGTCGTGACGTTCCCGCCGGGAGGATCGAGCGATGTCGTGGCGCGCGTCGTGGCGCCATTGTTGGCAGAGAAGCTCGGCCAGCCCGTGATCGTCGATAACAAGGCGGGCGCCGGCGCGACGATTGGCGCGACCGAAGTGGCGCGCGCGGCACCCGATGGCTACACGCTGATGCTGTCGAACACCGCGCCGATCAGCCTGTCGCCCTTCATGCTCGATCCGATGCCATACGACCCGGTGAAAAGCTTCACTCACATTACCTACATCGGCTCGGTGCCGAACGTGTTCGTCGTGCATCCCGATGTGCCGGCGAAGTCGGTTCCTGAATTCGTCGCGTGGGCGAAGCAACAGAAACAATCGATCCCGTATGGAAGCGGAGGGGTGGGATCGATCGGCCACATCGTTGGTGAGCTTTTCAAGAGCGAGGCGGGGATCGATTTGCAACACGTGGGCTATCGCGGGTCGGGCCCGATGCACAACGACCTTCTCGGCGGAACGATCAAGTTCGCAATCGACACGCTGCCGCAGAACGTGCAGTACCAGAAATCCGGAAAGCTACGCTTGCTTGCAGTCACGTCGTCGCGGCGCGCGAGCATGGCGCCCGACGTGCCGACCGTTGTCGAGCTGGGTCATCCAAAGCTCGTGGCCGACAATTTCTTCGGCATCTCCGCACCGGCGGGCGTGCCGCGCAATATCGTCGACACGATCCAGCGCCATATGCAAGTGGTTCTAGATGATCCGAAACTCCAGAAAAGTTTCGAGGAGCTTGGTATCGCGACGCGCAAGATCAGCACGGACGAATTTCAGGCGTTCGTGCAAAAGCAGGTTAGCGAATGGGCGGGGCCGGTGAAGGGGTCGGGCGCGAAGCTCAACTGATTTATTGGTTGACGAAATGCCCGGAATCTCGATTCACGCCGTCGATGTCACGCGCGGCTTGCCTGCGCGAGGGATGCACGTCGACGTGTTTCGTGAAAGCGACACGTCCCGCTCGCGCGTCGCGGCAGGAACGATCGGTGCGGATGGCACCCTCGATCATCCTGTCGCGCGCGGCGATGGCGTCGTTGCGGGCGCGCATGTGGTCGCGCTTCACGCGGGTGCATATTACCGTTCTCTTGGAATCGACGTCGGCAATCCTGCGTTTCTCGAGGTCGCATGGTTTCGCTTCACCGTCGTCGACCCGGCCGAGCACTATCACTTGCCGGTGAAGATGTCGCCCTGGGGGTTGTCGATCTGGCGCGGACGGTAGTGTGGGGGTCACGCTTTCAATAACGTAACGGCGCGCTCGACCTCGGGAAGGGCATCGGCAGGCGCGCCGCCACGAACCGCGGCACGACGAAGCCCGGCGAGGTAGGTGATCCACAGCACTTCGGAAGCGAGCACCGGATCGACGCGGCGTAACGCGCCGTCTTTGATGCCGCGTTCCATCGTGCGCCGCAGGGGTGTGAGGAGCTCGGCCGTGATTTCATCCGCCGCGTCTTCGCATTTCTTCGACCAGCGCGCGGAAAATCCCCACAGCGCAGCGAAATTGATGAACAGGCGGCGGTCGCTTTCGGCGAGCCAGCGGAAGAACGCCATGATCGCTTGCGGAGCATCGACCGTCGCACCGTCGCTCGTGTAGCCTCGCGTGCGTGCTCGAAGGTCCCGAAACAAGAGCTCGGCTGCGATGTCGGCTTTGGAGCTGAAATGAAGAATGACACCTCGCGGCGAGAGTCCGGTCTCGCCGGCGATGTCGACCAGCGAAGTGTTGTCGAAGCCCTTCGAACTGAAAAGTCGCTGTGCGGATTCAAGCACAGCACTGATCGTTGCGTCGCGATTGCGTGGACGGCGTGGAGGTGTCGACGGTACGGCACGCGTGTGCGGCTTTTGCAGGATATTCATGATCTGGCTGTTCGATTTCCGCCGTTTCGATTGGACGCGGTCGACGCCATTGCACCACAGCGCTAGTGTAAATGCATTTAGATTGTGTTTCGGGCTGAGCTGATGGGCGACGGAACTGCAAGACTCCCGTGTTACCGTAACGCGGTTCTCTGTTCGTCAGCGCGTGCCTCGCAAACCTTCACTCGTTCCCGACCTCCGACGCGATCCATTCGGCGGCGATGTCGAGACCGTTGCAATGCGCGCCTTCGGTCGCGCCGCAGGGGCGCCGCACTCGGAAGGCAACGCCGTACGCTTGCTGCTCGATGCGAAAGAGAACTTTCCCGCGTGGCTCGATGCCATCCGCGCCGCCCAGCGGTCGATCTTCTTCGAGTGCTACATCCTCGACGACGACGAGGTCGCCCGCGAGTTTGCAACCGCGCTGATCGAGCGCGCGCACGACGGCGTGGCTATTTATGTCCTGTTCGACTGGCTGGGCTCGATATCGACAGGCGCGTACTGGCTTCGCTTGCGCGAATCGGGGATCCGCGTCGCCGCATTCAATCCGCCGCAATTGTCGGCCCCACTCGGCTGGATCATGCGCGATCATCGCAAGACCATCGTCGTCGATGGTCGCGTCGCTTTCGTCTCCGGTTTGTGCGTATCGGGCCGCTGGCTCGGCGATGCCGCAAAAGACCTCGAGCCGTGGCGCGACACGGGTGTCGAGATTCGCGGTCCGGCGGTGGCCGATCTCGAAGAAGCGTTCGCACAAGTGTGGCGCGCGACAGGCGAGGCGCCGATTACGCGCCGCGTGTTGACGACACCGGACGCGATCACGGTGGCAGGAAACATGCGTGTGCGCACGATCGCGGGTCAGCCCGCGTCCGCGAGTACCTACCGGCTCGATCTTCTGGTGGCAGCACTTGCGCATGAGCGGTTGTGGCTGACCGACGCTTATTTCGTCGGGACCGCCGCTTATGTGCAAGCGTTGCGCGCAGCCTCGCGTGATGGCGTCGATGTGCGATTGCTCGTACCGGGTTCGAGCGATATCGCAGCAGTGGCGATGTTGTCGCGAGCAGGCTATCGCTCGCTTTTGACGGCGGGAATTCGCGTGTTCGAGTGGAACGGCACGATGCTGCATGCCAAGACCGCGGTCGCGGATCGGCATTGGTCGCGCATCGGCTCGACAAACCTCAACCTTGCAAGCCTCATCGGCAACTATGAACTCGATGTTGCGATCGAGGACAATGCCTTCGCAACGCGCATGGCGCAGCAGTTCGAAGCCGATCTTTTGCGAGCCACCGAAATCGTGCTCACCAACAATCGCGTGCGTCGAGCATCGACGCCGTCGCAAGGCGCATCACGCGCTCGCCGCGCAAGCACCGGCAGTGCAACGCGCGCCGCAGCGGGTGCAGTGAGTGTTGGCAGCGCACTCGGCGCGGCGCTGACCAACCGGCGTGCATTGGCGCCTACCGATACGGGCGCATTGGTCGTGATGGCGATCGTGTTCGTCGCGTTGGGAATCGTGGGCTTCTTGTGGCCGCGCATCGTCGCTTGGCCGGCCGCAGCGATCATCGGTTGGATCGGATTATCGTGGCTCGGACGCGCATGGGCCCTGAAGCGCGGTGAAAGCAAGTCGGAGCGAATCGTCGACGAATTGGAAGACGATGCGGCGCCTTCTCACGACGATGACGTGGGCCGCGCGACAGCTGAACGGCCGGCTGCAGACAAGGTCGTCGAGCGCTGATTTGTTATACTTTGAGGCTTCGCGCCCGTAGCTCAGTTGGATAGAGTACCTGGCTACGAACCAGGGGGTCGTGGGTTCAAATCCTGCCGGGCGCGCCAGATATCATTCCGGTCACATAGGTGACGGTTTATACCGGAGACTGGAGTGAACCCGCCACCGGACACCTAGCTGATTGTGATTGACACGGTAGACCGGGCGTCGGAGGATGATCCGATGCCAGCACCGTTCGTATCGAAGCGACAGCACAGATTTCAAGCTGTCAGCGGTGCACGCCTTGTTAAACGGCGAAGGCAGCTTGAAGGCCATTGCCAAGCAGTACGGCATCCGCCACCCGCTATTGATTTTGTGGACACAAAGTTCCAGCGGGGCGAGCTTAGTGCAGACCGAAGGAGCCAAGTTTTGCTGCGGGTGATGACCGAGCTCATTCGGTAGCCAGCGCTGCCCTGATCGGCGGGCCTGTCAGAACTTCTGTGTATGAGCCGTCTCATCAGGAACGGGTCATCACGAAGCGTACGGCTGAGCTACGTCGCAAATCAAATACAGGTGAACGTCGTGCGTTGCCCAGGAACCCATCGGTCTAGACGGCCTCAAGCGCAAGCTTCGCTGCGAGCGGTTTCGAGCGGTCCTCCACGATTTGCGCTTTCCCCACTCCGATGCGCTCGGGATCGATCCCGGATTGTGCGATGAAATCCGCGATCGCACGCGCTCGGTGGGCCGCAAGATCCGCGAGCACCGTATCGGGCAGGGGCTCTATCTGCACCAGCCGATCGAACAGCGCCTCGTAGAAGACGCGATCGCCCCCGCCGCGCCCGAACACGGCGAGCAACGGATTCACGCGGCGGGCCTCCTTGCCGGTCTTCTTCGTATACTCGACTGCGAACCGATCCACCGCGTCGCCTCCAGCGCGCGCCGAGAGCAATTTCTCGAGCGTGCGTTGCGTGTCCGAATCGTCGTAGGCAATCGGGCCGGGGTCTTCGCCGCGTTGCAGCTTCACGCCGAGCGCTTGCGCG
Source organism: Casimicrobiaceae bacterium (assembly GCA_035536295.1). Lineage (GTDB taxonomy): Bacteria > Pseudomonadota > Gammaproteobacteria > Burkholderiales > Casimicrobiaceae > VBCG01. The sequence goes on along the minus strand of DATLOI010000202.1, from coordinate 7,587 downwards.
ACCGCTCGCCGCACCTCGACATCGCGCAGCGCCCGCACGTCACGCTCGGGATCGTACGCGCCATGCACGACGAGCTTCACCTGCGGACGCTCCTTCAGAGCTCGGGTCACCTTCTGCAATTGTTCGCGCACGGGCGGCATGAGTTGCGCGCTGCCTGGAGGAAAATTGACGCTTTCCAAGTCCTCGTCGCCGCGCCCACCCAGAAGTTCGGCGATGAAGCGGAATGGCGCGGTCACGATCCGCATCAGCGCCTTCGCGATGACATCACGGATCAGCGCGCCATAGTCGAACTGCGGATTACCTACATCGCCTCTCACGGGCACTGCGAATCGTATCCGGCCATCCGGTTCCTTGAGCAGGGCGACGGCGAGATCGAGCGGCAAGTCCAGCGCATTGGGTGCTTGCACGCGCTCGCCCAGCTGGAAGTCTGCCATCACGATCTTGTTCTCGCCCAGCAATTGGGAATCGACGATCTTGTACTGCACGTCCAGCGACAGACGACCGGCCGCAACCTTGCGACCCGCGAAGGTCGCCGTGTAGGGTGAGAGCGGCGCCATTTCCACGTTGTCGAACTTAACGTCAATGTCCAGAAACGACCTCGGATCCGCGGGCTTCAGCGACCCGACCGCACTCGCCGAGCCGTTCGGGTCGATGAGGCCATCGAGCTTCAGCTCCGCACGGCTTTGCGGCGACGACGACAAGCCGACGATCGCGCCGTTGAGCGATTTCACGCGCGTCGAGAATGGCAGCACCAGGCTGTTGTCGGCAAAATCGAGCGTGCCTTGTCGCAAGCCGATGCGTGCAACATTCACTTGGAAGCGATCGCTCTGCGGCTTGCGCGGCGGCGCGCTCGCTCGAGAGTCGCCGCGGGGCTTCAGCACCTGCGAGATGTTCACGCTGCGGTCCTTGGCTACAACGATCTTCGCGCCCGGCTCCACGATGCGAATCTCCTTCACCGTCACGCGGTCGGGCGAGACGGTGAGCGCGATGTTGTCGGCGCTGAGCGTCTTCCAGGAGAGAAGTCGATCGCCGGTAGCCGCCTCGTTCACGAGAAAATTCAGGATCGTCGCGCTGCCTTGGACGCGCCATACCGGTTTGCCGCCATTGCGATAGTCGAGCCGCGCCACCGCCGACGCGTTGCCTGATTTCAAATCGAGGCTCGTGTAGCGCGCAAGCACGGGCCGCAGCGGTTCAGCGCCGACTCCAACCGCATCGACCTTGATGCTCGCCTGCATGAAATCCTGCGCGAGCGTCCCGCTGCAATTGATCGTGCCGCCTTGCGCCACGCGTAGCGCAGCCTTGAGCTCGATGGGCGATTTAGCATCGCCTGCAATGTTCTTCAACGCGGCAGCAACTTCAATGTCGTAGCGAACGGCAGGTTGGTAGCCACGGTCCGAAAGCGCCACGCCCAAGCCCGACACATCAGCGGCATGCACGACATACTTCCAACGTTGCGTGGAGCCTTTGTCCTGGATTGCTGCCCGTTCATTCGATGAGTGCGCCGGCGAAAATGCATCGAGCAGTGTGATGGTTTCATTCGCGGCGCGCATCAACGCAGTGCGGCCCCCTTTGATCGCAAGCGTATCAATGACCACGGTGCGTGCAGTCGTGTCAAAGCGTCCCCCGTCGAGCACTATGGACTTGAGGTCGGCCAGCGCGTCTCCGGACTTGGCAACTTTGAGCTTCGCATCGGTCAGCGTTAGCCGCACGCGCTCGCCGGTGACCTGGGTTGTCTCTTCCCCTCTGGTAATGTCGAGCCCAAAGTCGGCGTGCAGGAAGGCGGCATAATCCAGCGGTGTTGCACGCGTGTTGTCGGTATAGCGCAGTCCAACGTCTTCGATCGCTACCGCCTCCGCGCGCACGTGCAACGGGGACGAGGCCCTCTTTTTTCGTACATTCCGTGCGCGCGGCGTTTCCGTGAAGGCGGATTGCCAATTCAACTCGCCATTGGCACTCCGAACTGCTTCTAACGTGCCGTTGGCCAGCTTAAGTCGCGGAACGATAAGCTCGTGCTTTGCCAGATCGTAGTGCGCATCGGTCGCCTCGATCGTATCGAGGGCGAGCAGCGACCGTTGGTCTCCTTCATGCGCGATGGACAATGCCGAGACCTGCGCGTGCACGCCCTGAAGAGCGAGCGCTGCAGCGCCATCGTAGGAGAAGTCGTAGCGTCCGGCGAGGTTCATAATGCCGCCCGGCTCTGCAACGTTTAATTCGTCGCGGAAAAACTGCCACACGGTTGCCAGTTTCAATCCGCTGATGCGCCACTCGCCCTTCGATGCGATCGGCTGCAGCGACAATTCGCCTTGCCACGAGAGCGCGCCGCCTCCGGGCAACTTTGCGGATATCGCATAACGGCCCTCGCGATCGGGGATGGTAGCGAGCTCCGCCACGTCGAGATCGATCGCATCCGACTGAGCACTCGCGGTATTCGGCTGTGAAAAATCGGTGAAAGTGAAGGTTGCGGCGCGCAACGCGAGATGCCGCACGATAATGCGCGGCGGCTTTCGGCCGGGCTCGCGGGGTTTTCCCTCCGACCAGCGCTCGGCAAGCTCGGCCAGATTGAAACGCCCGTCTCGCCCGATTTCGGCATTGACTTGCAAGCCGTCGAGCTGCACATCGGCAAACGTCCACGTCCAGCGCAGAAGGCTCACCAGCTCGAGATCGGCGAAAAGGCGGTTGAAAGCCACCAGCGGCCGTCCCGCCGCTGCATCGAGCCGGAAGTCGTTCGCTTCGAGCTTGAGTAAGAACGGGTTGAGGCGCACCTTCCCGATCGCCGCATGCGCCCCGAGATTCTCGGCATAGCGCGGTACGGAGCGCTCGATCAGGTACGGGACCACGAAGTACCCGACCAAGCCGTAGACCAGCAGCAGGGCTGCGGCTATCCATGGCGCCCTGCTTGTCGCTATTCGTCGGACGATAGACTTCATGGCGCACCCCGAAGCAAACCGTAGCAGCAGGTGTGCCGCGAGGTCCGGTTTCGGTTGCGGGTTCCGCCTACCGAGGTTTCACACGCCTGTCCCTTCGGCTCGTCCGGCGACGCATCCCCAAGGCCATGCATCCCAATTAACCTTGGGCAATCATTCACCGAGTCGGAGCGCAACACGGCGGGCTGGCTTGCGAAACTCTCGCGTCGTGATCCTACGCGGGCGGGCGCACCGAATCCAGGAGCCTCTCCAGGGCCGCAGGTTCGGCAGGTTTGACCAGGTGCAAGTCGAAACCCGCCTCCTGCGACCGGCGCTTGTCCTCCTCCTGGCCCCACCCCGTCAGAGCGACCAGCAGCACGCGCTTGTCGCCCTGTTGTTGTCGTATCCGCCGACATGCTTCGTAACCGTCGAGTTTTGGCAAGCCGATATCGAGCAAGATCATGTCGGGTTGCAACTTGGCTGCCGCTTCCACCGCTTCGATGCCGTCGTGGGCGGTGTGAACGTCGTGGCCGCTCAGCGTCAACACCATCGCCAAACTGTTCACCGCGTCCAGGTTGTCGTCCACGACCAGGATACGGCGCGGGACGCTCGTCGCCTGTTCCATATCAGCCGGCGCCAACAGCGCGGGTGGCTCCCTTAGGACGGGCAGGCGCACGACAAGCTCAGCGCCCCGACCCAGACCATTGCTGTGAGCTTCGATGGTGCCGTCGTGCATTTCCACGAGTCTTTTTGCCAGCGCCAAGCCGAGTCCAAGACCCCCTGGCGTACGCGCCAGCGAGGTATCGACCTGCGTGAACATCTCGAAAATGCGGGGCAGCTGGTCGGCGGCAATGCCGATGCCGTTGTCCTGCGTCCGGATGACAACCTGCTCGCCCTCGAGCTCGGCTACCAATCGAATGCGGCCACGCGACCCGGTGAACTTGCAGGCGTTGTTCAGCAGGTTGCTCATGATCTGAACCAGCCGGGTTGGGTCGGCGTTCAGATAGATTGGCTGCGGCGGCAACCTCACCGTCAGTTCCTGATTCATGCTCCGGCAGTAGGGCTGCGCGGTTTCGACGGCGTGGCTCAGAACGGGGGCCAGTTCGATCCGCTCCCGCTGAAGGGTGATCTTGCCCTGGCTGATGCGGCTCACGTCGAGGAGATCGTCCACCAGCCGGACCATCTGCCCGACCTGACGCTGCAACATGCCGATTACCCCTCTGGTTGTTTCCGCGTCGCCCGCCGTCCGTTCAAGAATGTGCATGGCGTTGCGGATCGGGGCGAGCGGAGTACGCAGTTCGTGAGCCAACATCGCCAAAAACTCGTCCTTGCGTCGGCCGGACTCCTTGACTTCCTGTTGGCTGAGTTTGAGCGCATGGATGGCCACCAGTGCGAGCACGGCACCGTCGATCTTGTTGTCGAGCGTCATATAGGGACGCACGCGCAGGGAGAACCAGCAGCCATCCTGGTCCTGAACCTCGCGCTCGCGCACGCTGACGGTGTCGATGACTTCGTGAATAACGGCTTCCAAGTCCAAAGGTTGCCCGGACGACTCGCCCGTCACTCTCGCCGACTCGTCGGGTGGTGCCAGCAGAACGTGCCGAATGCCGCTCAACGGACGCCCCACATCCGTGGCGAGTAAATTGAATGCTTTTTCTGCAAGCGGCGTGAAATGGCGGATCGTCAGGTCGCGTCCGACTACCAGAATGGCAGTGTGGATGCTGACGTGCAGATTTTTGAGATCGGCGGTGATTCGGCTCAATTCGGTGTTGCGATTGGCCATCTCTTCATTGACCGTGGTCAACTCTTCGTTGGTCGACTCGAGTTCTTCTTTCGAGGTCTCCATTTCCTCGTTGATGCTTTGCAATTCCTCGTTGGCGGACTGTGCCTCTTCGCTCGAAGCCTGGAGCTCTTCGGTGGCGGCGTCGTGCTGCTGCTGAACAGCCTGCAGATAGTCGCGGGTTTCGGCAAGCTCGCGTTCGCATTCTGCAAGACGTTGGCGCAGGGCCCTCACGCCAGGACGCTCGCCCGCGGCGCGGCTCGCGGTTGAAGGTGCGGAAAAGGTTTTGCTGGCCTTCGTCGACACCTCTGCGCCACCACCTCGCTGGCGGCGGCCGGCAACGGCGTCTCCCGCGAATCGCCGGACTTCCTCGAACAGGATCAAATAGCAGGGCTCCTTCAAATTCCGGAGCGGGACGACTTGGACGTCGACTGACCGCGCGCTCTCGTTCTCACCTACGCGCACATTGTCTTTGCGAACGGTCTTGTTTTCCTTCTTCGCTTTGGTGATTGCAGCGCGTAGCGGAAGCATCAATCCTTCACGCGCCATCTTCAGGACATCGAAGCTCGCCTTGCCGCGGGGCGGGTCGAGATAGGCGCTGGTCGACCCGCGGAATTGGATGATCTGCAGGTCGGCATTGATGAGCACGCCAGGGGGCGCAAATTCGTTGACCGTGAGCCGGTCAGCCTCGCGCTGGGCACTGAACTCGGTGCGCAGCCCTTCCTCCAGCGCCGGCCGCCACGTGGACGGGCGTCGCTTCTCCACGGTCGAATGAGTCGCGAGCTCGGAGAGATGTTGCGGAGGCGTTGCCACGGCCTTCTTCGCAAAGATTTTCTGCTTCTTGTCTACCGACTCGAACAGCGTGGTGAACTCGCCCACGGATTCCGATGCCCCAAGGAACAAAAAGCCCTCGGGCTTGAGCGCGTAGTGGAATGCGGAGAAGGCCCTTTTCTGCAATGTTGGCTCGAGGTAGATGAGCACGTTGCGGCAACAGATAAGGTCCATGCGCGAGAACGGTGGGTCGCTGATGAGATTTTGCCGGGCGAAGACGACCGACTGCCGCAATGGCTTGATGACGCGGTAGCCCCCGCCCTCTTCGACAAAAAACCGTCGCAGCCGCTCCGGCGAGATGTCGACTGCGAGACTCTTGGTGTAAAGACCAGCGCGGGCTTTTTCAAGCAGCGCGTCGTTGAGATCGGTGGCGAAGATCTGAAGGTTGGGAGCGCTCGGGACGTGCTCGGCAAATTCCGAGAACGCCATGCCGATGGAGTAGGCCTCCTGGCCCGTGGAACAACCCAGTACCCAGACACGCACGACTGCATCGCGCCGCTGCTTGACAAGCTTGGGAAAGACGGCACGTTTCAAAACGTCGAAAGCTTCCGGGTTGCGAAAGAAGCTGGTCACCGAGATGAGCACGTCGGAGAAGAGCGTGTCGAGCTCCTTGACGTTACCGCGCAGGAAAGTCGCGTAGTGAGCGAACCCGTTGTGCTTGGTGAACACCATCCGCCGGGCGATCCGCCGCTGAATAGTGGTTGATTTATAAAGCGAGAAATCGACCCCGCAATGGTTGCGCAAGAGGAGAAGGATCTTCTTGAAGCCCTCGTCTTCCGGGCGCGAACGGCCTCGTTTCGCCTCGGCGCGGGCCTGCTTCGCTCCAACAGAGGGGGTTCCGTGGCCGCCCGAAGGCAGCGCACTCGCATCGTGCTGGTGCGCGGTCGCGGTCTCCCTTTCGTTTTCGCCGGCCGCGCCCGCATCTTCTCCCGACGTATCGGGAGTGATGGGATCGGTGGCTGAACCGACGACATACGGATGCTTCGCAATCCGCGCCAATTCCTTGGCGATGTTTGCCGGCGAGAGCACGGAATCCACGCATCCCGCCGCCACGGCGCTGCGTGGCATCGAATCGTACTTGGCCGATTCATCCTGTGCGAAGGTGATCCCGCCTTCCGCCTTGACGGCGTCCAGCCCCAACGTGCCGTCGGTGGCCGTTCCGGAAAGAATCACGCCGATGGCCCGCTCGCGCTGATCTTGGGCCAGCGACTCCAAAAAGACATCGATCGGATGGTGCGGCGTGCGTCCCGGCGGCCTCGGCGAGAGTTCCAACACACCATTGACGATGACCATGTTGACGTTGGGCGGGATGACATGAACATGATTCGGCTCGACCCGCATGTGGTGGGTGACCTCGACCGTCGGCATCGTCGTGGCTCTCGCCAGGATGCGGGTCAACTCGCTCTCGTGTGTCGGGTCGAGATGCTGAATCAGCACCAAGCCCATGCCCGTGTCGGTCGGCAGATGCTTTAGGAGCTGCGTGAACGCCTCCAACCCGCCCGCCGAGGCGCCAATGCCGACGATGGGGAAGTGCAGCGGCGGCTTGCTCTGCCGAAGTGTGGGGTTTTTTTTCACACCCGGTGTCCTTGTGGGCCGACGACGGTCGCTAGGACCGCTGCGCGAAGCTCGTGCAAACGCGCGGTGACACCGACGAGGCGCGTCCTCCCTGCCGGGTCGAAGCGACCATGTGGACCATTATGAACCTCGGGCAGTGCGCTGCGAACCTGCGGGCGGATGGACGTGGAACTATGTGGCAGGAGTACCCGAGCTTGCCGCATCCTTCTGCCTCCTTGGTGCGTACCCAAGGAATTCGCTAATTGGTTGTAACTCCTCGATGCGTTCGCACACAGCATTGATCGCCATGACGATCGGAATGCCCAGCAGCAAGCCCCAGATTCCCCACAGCCAGCCCCACACGAGGAGGGCAACGAATACGGTGACCGCATTGAGCCGGCCAACCCTTTGCGTCAACCACGGCACTAGCAGCAGCCCGATCACGCCGACGATTACGAGGTTGCTGCCGATGACAAGAACGACCGGTTGCAAAGTGTCGAATTGCGCGTACGCGACCAG
>DATLOI010000201.1:0-8545 GCA_035536295.1 Casimicrobiaceae bacterium | reverse complement strand
TTGTGTGCCATGGTGGGGGCTCCTTACGCGACGATCGCGTCGATCTTGAGCTCGGTGTAGCCCTGCCGATGCCCCTGGTGCTTCTGATAGTGCTTGCGCCGGCGCATCTTGAAGATCTTGACCTTCTCGCCACGGCCGTGCGACACGACCGTCGCCTTCACCGAGGCGCCCGAGAGGACGGGTTGGCCGAAACGGACGCTTTCGCCTTCGCCGACCATCAATACCTGGGCGAGGATCACTTCCGCGCCCACGTCCGCCGGCATCTGTTCTACCTTGAGTTTGTCGCCGGCGACGACGCGATACTGCTTGCCGCCGGTTTTTACGACCGCGTACATGTGCACTCCTATCGTTGCAAAGGCGCGGCAAGTTGCGAGTCGGCAACAACCGCAGGCGCGTCAGGCCGGGAGCAGCTCGCGGGCCCGCGCCAAGAAAAGTCTTAGATTATAAGGCGTTTACCGCTGTTCTGTCAAAAGCGGAATCAGGAGCACAGTCGAATCGATCGCGTCCGGTAAAATCCGCGCTCGCAAAAATCGAAGGCGCTCGTGACCCTCGAATTCCTATCGCCCGCCATCGGCGCGGGCATGCGCGAGGTCGACGCGGCGCTGCGCCGCGCGCTTGACTCCGATATCGTGCTCGTGCGGCAAGTTGCCGACTACATCATCGGCAGCGGAGGGAAGCGACTGCGCCCCGCGCTGCTGCTGCTCGCCGCCGGCGCGTGCCGCTACCAAGGGCGCGCCCACTACACGCTCGCCGCGGTGATCGAGATGATCCATACGGCGACGCTGTTGCACGATGATGTCGTCGACGAATCGGGCCAGCGGCGGGGACGCGCCACCGCCAACGCGACGTTCGGCAATGCGGCGGCTGTGCTGGTCGGTGACTTTCTGTATTCGCGCGCCTTCCAGCTGATGGTCGCGGTCGACCGCATCGACGTGCTGCGCATCATGTCCGATGCGACCAACGTCATCGCCGAAGGAGAAGTGCTGCAACTGATGAGCTCGGGGAGCGCGGGCGTCGACGAGGCTGCCTACTTCACGGTGATTCATCGCAAGACCGCGAAGCTCTTCGAAGCAGCGGCGCGCATCGGTGCGGTGATCGCCGACTGCGACGAGGCGACTGCGGAGGCTTTCGCCCGCTACGGAACACACGTCGGCACTGCGTTCCAGATCATGGATGACGTACTCGACTACTCGGGCGATGCGGCCGCCATCGGCAAGAATCTCGGCGATGACTTGTCCGAAGGGAAAATGACGTTGCCGCTTATTCACGCACTTGCCAACGGCGGTCCAACCGAAGCCGCGACTATCCGTCACGCAGTGGAAGGTGGCGGGCGCTTGACCGATTTCGCGCCGGTCCTCGCGGTCCTCGAACGCACCGGGGCGCTTCGCTACGCGCGTGAGCGGGCAAGCGATGAAAGCCGCGCCGCGGCACGCTCGCTCGACGGCGCTCCCGATACGCCGCATCTTCGAAGCCTGCTAGAATTGGCCGCTTTCGCGGCGGATCGAAAGTTCTAGTTCCTTTCGCAAGCTTGTCGCGACAAGTCCCTCGGGGTGTAGCTTAGCCTGGTAGAGCGCTACGTTCGGGACGTAGAGGCCGGAGGTTCAAATCCTCTCACCCCGACCAATCAGCGCCCATGCGCCACAGGCAACCGAGGCGCCGATACTGTGTACTTTACGGACTCGTCGGTAATTCCTGCCGGCCTTGCATAGACCCCCGGCCAAGGAAGCTCACTTATCTGGCGTAAGACGTAGCGTCTCATACGCGTTTTTCGCCCTACCCATCCGTAGCTTTCAGCTGCCGAGTCGACATTTACGAATCGGCGTGGCAAGCATTGGCGCGCGTTATGCTGTAAGCGACGCGCCCGGCTGGCGTGTAGAACTTATTCGCTTTTCGGGCCGAATACGTATTCGGATGACAACGTAGCGCGCCGCGAATCGTTATGATCGCCTCGTTCCCGATGAGCACGCATCCCACGCTGCCGATGGTCACCGCAGCGTTCCGCGCCAGCGCGGTTCGCGGCCTTCCGCGCGAACCCGTCCTCTATGCCGCATGGTCGGTCGTACTGATCGCTGCCTACTTCGCGATCGATGCCGCGAGCTTTATGTTCTGGATCGATCCGATCCCGGTAAAGCCCTGGAACCCGCAAGCCGGCCTCGCAGTCGCGTTCGTCTATGCGGGCGGTGCGCGCTATGCGTGGCCGCTGCTCGTCGCCGCGACGACCACCGAAGCGCTGTTGCACGGAGGCGGGCCGTGGTTCGACCAGTTGATCGCCGCAGCCGCGATCACGGTTCCGCTCACACTGACCGGTGTTGCGCTGCGCAACCGCCGCACGCTGCGCGATCTTGCCGGCGTACCTGCGATACGTGACTTCTTGTTGATCGCCGCAGCCGGGGCCGCATTGTCCGCCGCGCTTTCGGTGCTGGCCTACCTCGTCACGCACCAGCAGGATCTTGCGTCGTTGTACTCGAGCATGCTGCACAAATGGCTCGGTGACATCACGGGCATCGTGATCGTGGCTCCGCTGACGATGCTGATGATCGCCCCGAACTCGCTTGCGCTGCGTCCCGCGCATTCGCTGTGGCTCGATCTCGGCGTTCTCGCGGGGACGCTCCTCACGATCGTGCTGCTGGTCTTCAGCGGAACTTCGGAAGCAGGTGAGGGCCCGTTCTATCTCCTGTTCGTGCCGCTGATCGTGCTCGCGATGCGCCGCGGCCTGCCCGGCGCGATTCTGGGCTCCGCAACCGTGCAAGTGGCCATTCTTTTCGCGCTGTGGCTAGCCGGTCGTAGCGTCGAGGAAGCCTCGGCCTATCAGCTGCTCGTGCTGGTGCTCGCCGTCACGACCTTGCTGCTGGGCGCAGTGTCGGGTGAGCGGGGCCACGCGCTTGCCGAGCTTGCGCGACGCAGCGCGGAGCTGCGCGCACAACAGCATGCACTCTCCGATGCAATGCGCTTCTCGGCTGCCTCGGAGACTGCCGCGACGCTCGCCCACGAACTTTCGCAGCCGCTATCCGCGATCGGCACTTACGCGCGCGCCGGACTCGAGATGCTGCGCCGCGGCCGCGGCAACGACATCCAAGGCGTAATGGAGCGCATCGTCGCCGAATCGTCACGCACGCGCGAATCGGTGCAACGCATTCGCGACTTTTTCAGGACCGGCGCGGTACGCCGCGAGCCGACGAGTCTCGCCGCCGTCGTCGACGATGCAGCCGACGCAGTGCGCGACCGCTTGCGCTCGCGCTCGATCGCGTTGACGGTCGACGTTCCAGCGTCGCTTCCCGCCGTATCCGCCGATCCGATCCAGGTCCGGACGGTGCTTCACAACCTGATCGGCAACGCCGCGGACGCAGTCTCCGAAACGTCGGCGCCGCGCTGGATTCGTATCGCGGCGCGCGAGCGCGACGCGAATGTCGAAGTCGACATCGCGGATAGTGGCTCCGGTATCGACCCCTCTCTATCCCACGTGCTGTTCGAGCCTCTCGTGACCACCAAGCCGGCGGGCATGGGACTCGGACTTTCGATTTCCCGCACGCTGGTCCAGGCGCATGGCGGACGGCTCGACCTTGCCGCCACGCATCCCACAACGTTTCGCTTTACGCTGCCCATCCATGGAAACCATGACTGAAAACCCTGCAACTGTCGCGATCGTCGATGACGATCCTGGTGTCCGCGATTCATTGACCGTACTGCTGGGCGCGTCGGGGTATCAGACGCGCGAATACGCTTCCGCCGAAGCGTTCCTGCGCGAGCCCGTCGACGGAACGCGCTCGTGCGCCATTGTCGACTTGCGCCTGCCCGGCATCGACGGGCTCGAGCTGCAAGCCGAGATGGGCCGGCGCGGATTGTCGTTGCCGGTCATTCTCGTCACCGCCCACGGTGACGTCGCGAGTGCGCGCCAGGCGCTTCGAACGGGTGCCGTGGATTTTCTCGAGAAACCGATCGACAACGATGCGCTGCTAACTGCAGTGCGCGGTGCGATCGAAGGCCGCGATCGTGCGCAACTCGAGCGCGCGGCGGATGCACGGGCGACGCTGCTCCTGGGCTCGCTCACGCAGCGCGAGCGCGAAGTCTACGATCGCATCGTGCGCGGCATGCACAATCGCGAGATCGCCGTCGACTTGGGGATAAGCCCGCGCACGGTCGAAGTGCATCGCGCGCGCGTGATGGCGAAGCTCAAGGCGCGGCGGCTTGCGGATCTGTTGCGACTGCGAACTGCTTCACCCGGGCAGGAGCAGGGGCGCGAGGCGAATCGCCAGTAGCGCCGGAAGGAGCCGGCGGCGCGACCGCACGCACGAGGTTCGCGAGCATCTCGTAGAGCGCGTCGTGTGAGAGCAGAAGCGCGCTCGCGCGCGGAAGGAAGTCCATGGGCACGATTCCACCGCGTGACGGGAGGCCGGTCGCGGCGGGAATCGCCACGACGCCTGCGGCCGCGAACTCGGCAACGCCGCGCGGCATGTCGATCGCGTGGGCGACGAGCACGATGCGGGAAACGCCTTGCGCGCGCAGCAACCTCGCCGAGAATTGGGCGTTCTCGTGCGTATTGCGCGAAGCATCCTCTCGCCATCGCACGTTCACTGCGAACTCGTCGTGCAGCGCCTCCGCCATCAGATCGGCTTCGGTGTGGGTAGCGCTGCCGAGCTTGCCGCCCGTAACCAGAACCGGCAGCCCCGTCGCTTTCGCGACGCGAGCGCCATAGCGAACCCGTTCGAGCGTCAACCGCCCGAGCGTATCGCCGCCATACTCGGGAGCCATATTGCGGGTGCCTCCGCCGAGGATCACGATTGCCTGCGCGCCTTTTGCTTCGCTCGTGTCAAACGGTTCACGATCGAACGCACGTGTCAGGACCCAAGCAACGACCGGCAGTGAGAGCAGAAGCAGCGATACCACCCCGAACATCGCCAGCGCGCGGGCGAGACGCGGTGCACGCCGCCACAGCAGGAGTCCTGCAAGCGCGATCAACAGCGGACCGCCAGGCGGAAGCACGAGCGCTTTGGCCACGCCTTTCAGTGCAAAGACGAGATCCAATGCTAGTAGTGTCCCAAGTCAGTAATTCGCTGTGCAAATCGGGCCAGTTCGCTCCCGGCCATCGTTGCTTTACATCGCACTGTTACTCCCACGCGGCAGCGTGTTTACCTGGCTGCGCGGGGGCGCCGCGGCCGGAAGCGATCGCCGGCCCGTTTGCGCCGGCGGCCAAGTCCAATCAAACACTGTTCAGCGAATTACCGACTCGGGACACTAGCGCACGGTCGCCATGAGATCGCGCAAATGCTGCGCTGGAATCGCGTAGGCGATGCCCGAAGGTTGCGCGAGCATCGACTCTTTCGTCGCTTTGACGAGGACCATGTTGACGATTGCGATGACAGCACCGCTCCCCGCTTCGTAAACCGGGCTTCCGCTATTGCCCGGATATGCAGTGCCGTCAAGCTGAAATACGGGAAACGTTCCGGTCTGCAAGCGGCGGATCAATGCGGCTGTCAACTCGGCATCGCGACGTTGCGGAATCGCAATCGGAGTGATCGCGGCCACCGTCGCGCGATGCGTCGCGGGAATTGCACCCAATATCGCGCCGATCGGAAATCCCGTGAAGCGAACCTCGCGACCTTCGCGCACGGAGCTCGCATCGCCGATCGCAAGCGGCTGCAGCGCCTGGCCTTCGATTCGCACGAGCGCCAAATCGTGCACGGGATCGCGCGCGACGGCTTTCGCGATTCGTACCTGGACTTGCTCCTTGCCATCGCGTGGCGGCGCGGGAAGCAGTATCGCGATTTCTTCGCGTTTGGCACTGTCGAGCGTCGCCGGAAGCACGTGATCGTTGGTCGCAATCAACGTTCCATCGCCAACGGCGAAGCCGGTTCCCATGAACTGGAACGAAGGGTTGCGCGTTCGCTCGAAGGTGCCGACTGCAACGACCGAACCCTTGACCTTGGCGATCGTGTCCTCGACGTTGACCTGTGCGTTCGCAAACGACGTCCCCAGCACGATTGCACACAATGCGAGAAAACGCGCTGATCGCATCATCGTAGCGTGGGGATGCGCTGGCGAGATCAACGCGCGCCAGCGATGCGACGCGCCTTGGGAGCGACGCGCCGCTCGTACCACGCCATCGATTCCAGCAAGCCTTGCGCAACATCGTGGGTCGGCTCGTAGCCGAGCAACGCGCGAGCTTTGCCGATGTCTGCCTGTGAATGACGAACGTCGCCCGCGCGAAACGGCTCATAGCGCGGCGGCGGAACGTCGACATGAGGATGGCGCGCACGCACGATAGGCTCCAGCGCAGCGTATAGATCGTTGAGCGACAACCGACCGCCGACCGCTACGTTGTAAACCTGACCGATCGCCGCCGGATCGGTGCAAACCGCCGCGAGAATGTTCGCTTGCACGACGTTGGCCACATAGCAGAAGTCGCGCGTCGTGCTGCCGTCGCCGTAGATCGTGATCGCGCGTCCGGCAAGCATCGCGTCTACGAAGCGCGGAATCACGGCGGCGTAGGCGCCGTCCGGATCCTGGCGCGGCCCGAACACATTGAAATAGCGCAGCCCGATGCTCGCCAATCCGTAGCAACGCGCGAACACATCGGCATAGAGCTCGTCGACGAGCTTGGTTACTGCGTAAGGCGACAGCGGGCGACCGATCCGATCCTCGATTTTGGGAAGGCCGGGATGATCGCCGTAGGTGGCGCTCGACGCGGCGTAGACGAAGCGCTCGACTCCTGCGTCGCGCGCTGCGACCAGGAAATTCAGAAATCCCGTCGCGTTCGCAGCGTGCGTCGCCAGCGGATCGGCAATCGAGCGCGGCACCGAGCCCAGCGCGGCTTCGTGCAAGACGACCGAGACGCCGACACAGGCGCGCGCGCAAGTCGCACGATCGACGATGTCACCTTCGATGAACGTATGACGCCGCCAGGCGCTATCGCCGACGCTCTTGCGCACGCTGTCGAGGGTGTCACGCGAGCCGGTCGAGAAGTTGTCGAGCCCGACCACTTCCTGACCGTTTTGCAACAACGCTTCGACAAGATGTGAGCCGATGAATCCCGCGCTACCGGTGACAAGCCAGCGCCGGGGCTTCGCGACCAGCGCCGCCAGTGCATCGGCAAGCGCAGCCGGTCGCTCGTTGCGCGACATTCAAAGCCTCCAGACCACAACGCCGCGTGCCGCGAGCGCGACCTGATCCGCCTGGCATTTGACATCGGAGAAGATTCCACCCGGGACGAGCTTGGCGGCAATCGCATCGACATCGAGCGCGCGAATTTCCCGATGAGCGACGGCTGCAACGATTGCGTGCGCGCGCGGGAGCGCGTCCCACGCTTTAAGCGTAACGCCGTACTCGTGGTTCGCTTCATCGGCGTCGGCCACCGGATCGTGGACGTGAACGCGCGCGCCGTATGACTCGAGCTCACGCACCACATCGATCACCCGCGAGTTGCGAAGGTCCGGACAATTCTCCTTGAAGGCGAGACCGAGCACGATGATGTCGGCATCCTTGACCGGAAAGCCGGCCTGGATCATCTGCTTCACCGTCTCGGTCGCGACGTACTTGCCCATGCCGTCGTTGATGCGTCGCCCGGCGAGAATGACTTGCGGGTGATAGCCGAGCTTGTCGGCTTTGTAGGTGAGGTAATAGGGATCGACGCCGATGCAATGTCCGCCCACCAGTCCCGGCCGAAACGGCAGGAAGTTCCACTTCGTACCCGCGGCTTCGAGCACTTCGTTGGTGTCGATACCGATCTTATGGAATATCAGCGCGAGCTCGTTCATCAACGCGATGTTGAGATCGCGCTGCGTGTTCTCGATGACCTTGGCTGCTTCGGCCACTTCGATGCTGCTCGCGCGATAGACGCCGGCGGCGACGATCGCCGAGTAGAACGCGGCGACGCGCTCCAGCGTCTGCGGAGTGTCGCCTGCAACGAGCTTGGTGATGCGCGTCAGCGTGTGCTCGCGATCGCCGGGATTGATGCGCTCGGGCGAATAGCCGACGAAGAAATCCTGCTTCCATTTCATTTTCGAATGGCGCTCGATCACCGGAACGCACACTTCTTCGGTCGCGCCCGGATACACGGTCGATTCGAACACGACAGTCGCGCCGCGCTTTAGATTGCGGCCAACCGTTTCGCTGGCGCCAACGAGCGGCGAGAAGTCGGGCTGATGCGCATCGTCGACGGGCGTCGGCACCGCAACGACGATGAAGTCTGCTTCACGCAACTGTGCCGCATCCGTGCTGACCGTCAGTTGCTTCGCTTCCTCGAATTGCGTGCGCGCAACTTCGCCGGTGGGATCCACGCCACGGCGGTATGCCTCGATTTTCGCTTGCGACAAGTCGAAGCCCAGTGTGCGAAACCGGCGGCCGAACTCGACGGCGAGCGGCAAGCCTACGTAGCCAAGGCCGACGACGGCGACGACCTGGTCGCGAATCGATGGTGCAACCTCGCCGGCGAAAAGGCGCGCTGCTGCTAGATCATTCATGACATGGTTTGCGACGGTTCCGGGTGACAGCCGCCAAGCTCACAGCTCGCGCAGAAGCTGCTCCGCTTCGGCTTTGAGCGGAGAGCGCG
>DATLOI010000200.1:0-15755 GCA_035536295.1 Casimicrobiaceae bacterium | reverse complement strand
TGGCTTCCCGAAAATCGGTGGCGGAGCCACACGATTTTCGGCGGAACTACAGGAAAAAGCGAGAGTGACCGAACCATCCGACTTTCTCGATGTCACTGTTTGGCGCGGCGATGCCAGCGGCGCGCTCGCGTCGTATAGCGTACCGCGCCTCACGAATCAGACGGTGCTGGATGTCGTCACGCACATTCAGCGTCATATCGATTCGACGCTCGCCTATCGCTTCGCTTGTCGCGTCGGCATGTGCGGTTCGTGCGCAATGACGGTCAATGGCGTGCCGCGCTGGACATGCCGCACGCACGTGGCAAAAGTGGCGCGAGACGGACGCATCGAGCTTCGACCGCTCGCGAACCTGCCCGTCATTCGCGATCTCGTGTGCGACATGCGCGAGTTCTTCGACAAGTGGGCGAAGGCGCGCGGAGAATTCAAGGGCCGCGCGACGCGGCACGATGACTTTGCGCGAGTCGCACCGTCTTCGCGCGAGCGGCGCGAGGTCGATGCGAGCATCGAGTGCATCGGTTGCGGCGTTTGTTACTCCGCGTGCGATGTCGTCGCCGTACGACCCGACTACCTCGGCCCCGCCGCCCTGCAGCGCGCGTGGACGCTCGTCAATGACGTGCGCGATTCGGCGAACGACGAGCGCCTCGCAGCCGTCGCCGGCGACGCCGGATGCCATAGCTGCCACACGCACATGAGCTGCACGGCACGGTGTCCGAAAAATCTCGCACCCACCGCGGCGATCGCCGGACTCAAGCGTGCATCGATTCGTGCGGTGCTAGCTCGCGAATCGCAATGACGCGCACGAGCGTCGATCGCCTGGGTGTCCGCTTATGGGTTGCGCAGCGTGCGAGTGCCGCTGTGCTGGCGCTTTGCGTCGTCGTGCATCTTGCGACGATTCTGCATGCCGCTCGCGGGGGATTGACCGCCGCCGAAATCCTCGAGCGCACCCGCGGCAGCGTTGTGTTCTTCGCGTTCTATGCCTTGTTTGCGCTGGCGATTGCCGTGCACGTGCCGATCGGGCTTCGCAACGTCGCGATCGAATGGCTGCATTGGCGCGGGCGCAGTCTCGATGCTGCGATGCTCCTGCTTGCGATGCTGCTATTCGTTTTCGCGATGCGCGCCGTGTGGGGTGTCTTTCGATGAATTCGCCTTATCGCAATCGCGGACACGGCTCGTCGTACGCGGCGCTTGCCCATCGGCTTTCCGGGCTCGCGCTCGCGGCATTCCTGCCTGCCCATTTCTGGTTGCTGGGGCTGTCGCTTTCCGGGGAAGCGGCGCTCGAAGGAATGATCGCGTGGACCGCGCTTGCGCCGGTCAAGCTGGCCGAATGGGGGCTGGTCGTGCTTCTCACCTTGCACTTGAGCCTCGGGTTACGCGTGCTCGCGCTCGAATTTCTGCCCTGGCATCATCGTCAGCAATGGATGAGCGGAATCGCCGTTGCTGCCGCGGCGGCGCTTGGCATCGCATTTGCACTGAATCTCGCCATCGTATGAAAGTCGACCTGGCCGCCGTCGAAAACGCTGCGCGGGAACTCTATATCCGCGCGTTGAAGCAACTGCCGCCCGATGTCAAGGCGGGCTTTACAACGCTCGCGAGTAACGAGCGCGATGCAACGGCGCGCTCGATTCTCGGCACGATGATCAAGAATATCTCCATCGCCGAGGAGCGCGACAACCTCCTCTGCCAGGACACCGGAATTCCGATCTACAACGTGACGATCGGCCGCAACGTCGACATCGACGGTCCCGGTCTGAAGGAAGCGATTCGACGAGGCTGCGAGCGCGCAACGCGCGAGCACCCATTCCGCTCGTCCATCGTGCATCCGTTGACGCGCGTCAACGAGCAGACGTCGTGCGGTCCCGGCGTTCCGGTCATTCATATCGACTTCGACGATCGCGACGAGACGCTGTCGATCGAGATGGTGCCAAAGGGGTCCGGTTCCGAGAACAATTCGTGGCTGCGAATGGCGATTCCAGCCGATGGCGTCGATGCCGTGAAAACGTTCGTCATCGATTGCGTTCTCGAAGCTGGCGGCAAGACCTGTCCGCCGACGATCGTCGGAGTAGGTGTCGGCGGAACCTCGGATTTGTGCGTTCATCTTGCCAAGCGCGCCGCGACGCGTCCGCTCGGCTCGTGTTCGGACGATCCCGAAGGCGCGAAGCTCGAGAGCGAGCTCACGAATGCGGTCAACACGCTTGGCGTCGGACCGCAGGGGCTCGGAGGCGATGCGACAGCGTTCGCGGTTCACGTCGAAGTCGCCGCGACGCACATCACGATGAATCCGGTGGCGGTCAACATGCAATGCCACTCGGCCCGCCGCGCGCGCGCGACGTTTCGTCGCGACGGCGTCACGCTGGGCTTTTAGTGTGGCGTCCCGGAAATAACCTATGAAAGTCCGCGCGAGAACCCGCGCCAGGCATTGTTGCGCGCCTCGCCGGGTGCCCTTCCCTGTCTCGCCTCGCGTCGCGCCTGGCGCGGTTTTCGCGGGACTTTCCCGACCGGCAGCGGCGAACTCGATACGGCATCGTTACAATCCCAGCCGGCGATTTCAGCTAGGTATTTCCGGGACACCACACTAGAGACATGGCTCAGCACACGTTCACGATGCCGATCGATGACGCCACGGTGCGAGCGCTGCGCATCGGCGACACGGTGACGATCAACGGGACGCTGTTCGGCATTCGCGATGCGACACAAATCCACATGTTCGATCGCGGACGTCGCTCTCGCTTCGATCTTGGCGGCCACGCCGTCATTCACACGGCGCCGAACGTGCGCAATGTCCCGCGCTCGCCTGAAAATCCCGCCGGTTACGAGCCGCTGTGCGTCGGCACGACAACCTCGATGCGCATGGAACGCTTCACGCGCCCGCTGATGTCGCAGTACGGCGTGCGAGTGATCATCGGCAAAGGTGGTCTCGGCGCCGATTCGCTCGCAACGTTTCGCGAGCTCGGAGGTGTGTATCTGGCGATCATCGGTGGCACTGCCGCGCTCGAAACGACGTGGATCGAGGCGATCGAGGATGTCGATCTGGTCGATCTCGATCCCGAATGTCTGTGGCGATTTCGCGTGCGCGACTTCGGTCCGCTTCTCGTCGGCATGGACAGCGTTGGCGGAAGCCTGTACGCCGATGTCGCGGCCGCCGCACGAATGCGTCGCCGCGAAGCGTTGCAAATGCTCGGCGTGAAATGACGCCATTCACGACGCTGCGCACCGATCTTCTGGTGCTCGGCAGCGGCGGGGCGGGATTGTTCGCAGCGTTGCACGCACATCAGGCGAATCCCGCGCAATCGATCACCGTCGCCGTCAAGGGTTTGCTTGGCAAATGCGGCTGCACCCGCATGGTCCAGGGTGGTTATAACGTCGCGCTCGCGGAAGGCGATTCGATCCAGCGTCATTTCATGGACACGATCGAGGGCGGCAAATGGCTCCCCGATCAGGATCTCGCCTGGCGCCTGGTGACCGGCGCCATCGAGCGTGTGCGCGAGCTGGAAAACGAGCTCGGCTGTTTTTTCGATCGCAATCCCGACGGCACGCTACATCAAAAGGCGTTTGCGGGGCAGACGTTCGATCGCACCGTGCATAAAGGTGATCTCACCGGCATCGAGATCGTGAGCCGCCTTGCCGAGCAGGTGTGGGCGCGCGGCATCGACCGCCTCGAAGAGCATCGTGCGATCGAGCTCGTGCGCGATCGCGAAGGAGGGCGCCTCGCCGGCGTGTTGATGATCGACATGCGCAGCGGTGACTTCGTATTCGTGCAAACGAAGGCCGTCGTGCTCGCCACCGGCGGTGGTCCGACGATGTACAAGTACCACACGCCGTCGGGAGACAAGAGTTGCGACGGTCTTGCGATGGCGCTGCGTGCGGGATTGCCGCTGCGTGATATGGAGATGGTGCAGTTCCATCCCACCGGGCTCTTGGCCGGCCCCGACACGCGCATGACCGGCACGGTGATCGAGGAGGGCTTGCGCGGCGCAGGAGGTTATCTTTTGAACGGACGCGGCGAGCGCTTCATGCAAAGCTACGATGCACGCGGCGAGCGCGCGACTCGCGACATCGTGTCGCGAGCGATGTTCACCGAGATTCGTAATGGCAATACGACGCCGCACGGCGGGCTCTACATCGCGATGGGACATCTGGGTCCCGACAATGTGCGCCGTCAGTTCAAGGGGATGGTCGAGCGTTGCGAGGACTGTGGATTTGACCTTGCCGGCGGACGCGTCGAAGTCGTGCCGACTGCGCATTACATGATGGGTGGCGTGGAAATCACGCTCGATTGCACCACCGAGTTGACGGGCCTTTTCGCCGCAGGCGAGGACACCGGGGGCGTGCACGGTGCGAATCGTCTCGGCGGCAACGGGGTGGCGAACTCGACGGTGTTTGGTGGCATCGCCGGCGATGCGAGCGCCGAGTGGATTGCAGAAGTCGGCGCGTGGGTCGAACCCGACCGTGAAGTCATCGAGCAGGCAATCGTGCATGCTTTGCGGCCATTCAATGCTTCCGCCGGTAACGTTCATGCATTGCGCGAAACACTCGGACAAGCGATGTGGGACGACGCTGGAATCATTCGCGATGCTTCCGGACTTTCCCGCGCCGACACGACGCTGTCGTCGCTTTCGAACGATCTCGACGACACCGGCCTTGGCGATTCAAACCGCGCGTTCAATCGAAGCTGGCACGACTGGCTCGATCTTTACAATCTTATTGGCGTGAGCCGTGTGATCGTTCGAGCTGCACGGGCGCGCGTCGATTCGCTCGGCGCCCATTTTCGTAGCGACCATCCGGAATCGGACGATCCGCGTGAGTCCGCGTTCACGCGCGTCCGTGAACACGACGGCGGGCTCCACGTCGAGTTCGTTCCGGTCCGCTTCACGCGCGTGCGGCCCGGCGAATCGCTGCTTTCGGATTCCAGTGCTCAGTTCGAGCTTCGATGAACGGCCTCGCCGACCCAACGCGCGTCGACGCCGACGCGATTCGCTTCGAGTACGTCGGCGCAACGCGCATGACGGCGGGCACGCTCGATCGCTGGACGCTGCGCTTCGTGGCTTTGCGGGATCTGCCCGCAGGTGCGCGCATCGGTGTCGCCCATCGTTGGCCATGCGACTGGGGAATCGCGCAAGCAAGCGATCCGCAAGGCGTCGACTATCTGGAGGTCGTCGTCGCTGGCGGAAAAAGCGTGCGCTGGTGGAACGCGCGATTGCACGCCTGGCATCCTTTCGATCACATCGTGTTCGTCGAAATGAGCGATGGCCTCACCAAGGGCCAGACGATGGAGATGCGCTACGGCGAAGCTCGTTACGGCTCGCCCGGCTTTCGCGTGCAGACGTTCATCGAGGAAGGCTCGCCATTCAGCCTGCGCTGGCAGCGGAACGATGGCGGTGCGTGGGTCGAGTTCGCACGGCACGTCATCGCAGTCGACGGCGCCGCGCCGCACGTCCTGGTCGTGACGGCGCCGTCGCGCGTTGCCGCCCGCGAATCGTTCAACGTCCATCTTCGAATCGAGGATCGCTGGGGCAATCCGGCCGCACTCGACAAGGCGGTGACAGTCGAGATCACTGACGCTATCGACGCATCGCAGACATCAGGCGTCACCTTGCCGGCATGCGCGTGGACGACGATCTCGATGTCGCTTGGAGGCGCCGGCATGCATCGCTTGCATGCGAAGTCGACGCTTTCGCTGGAAGCGACGAGCAATCCGATCGACGTGCAGCATGAGCCGCCCGCACCGCGCATCTATTGGGGCGATCTGCATGGCCAATCGGTCATCGGCTGCGGCGCGCGGTCGATCGATGCGTATTACTCACATGCGCGCGACTTCGCAGGCGTCGACGTCGCCTCGCATCAGGCGAACTGCTTTCTGGTGTCGCGCGAGGAATGGCGCGAAACCGAAGCCAGCACCAGCCATCACCACGAGCCGGGGCGCTTCATCACCTATCTGGGCGTCGAATGGTCTGGCGCATCGAACGTCGGCGGCGATCACAATCTGTACTTTCCCGCCGATGCGGCACCTTTGCATCGCTGCAGTCACGAATTCATCGCCGACAAGTCCGACGTCGCCACCGATCTTGCGCATGTCGAGGACGTATATCGACACTACCGAAGCAGCGACACGCTGATCGCCGTGCATGTCGGCGGTCGCACGGCCGACCTGCGCTGGCATTCGCCCGATCTCGACCGGCTCATCGAAGTTCACTCGACGCACGCAACATCCGAGTGGTTCTTGTTCGACGCATTGCGACGCGGCTATCGCATGGGTGTCATCGCCGGAAGCGACGGCGTGGACGGGCGTCCCGGCAACTCGCATCCCGGCCATATGGGCGTGCGCAACGTTCGCGGTGGGCTTACCGCGATCATCGCTCCTCGACTCACGCGCGATGCTTTATGGGAAGCGCTGCGGCAGCGCCACTGCTATGCGACGACGGGCGAGCGCATTGCTCTTGCATTCCGTTGCGGCGACGCATCCATGGGTGATGCGATTGGCCATCGCACAGCACCGTTCACCGCCCGCGTCGAAGGCACCGCTCCGCTCGAGTGCATCGAATTCTTTCGCGATACCGAGTGCGTGCGGAGCATCGACTTGTTCGAAGACGCCCTTGCGAGCCCGAATCGACTGCGCGTTGCGTGGCGAGGTGCCAGCGCGCCGGGCAACTGGCAGCGCGCGCGCATGACCTGGAACGGCGAGCTTCGCATCGAAGGCGGGCGAATCGAAAGGGTCGAAGGCTTCGCGTTCGACACGCCCGACGAGGGAGTCGTCGAGCACACGTCGCATCGCGTGCGCTGGAAAAGCGTGACAGCGGGCGATTGGGATGGCGTGGTGCTGACGCTCGATCGATCAAGCGATGCGGAGCTGGCATTCGTGACGGAACCGATGAATCTGCGCACGCGTCTCGCCGATGTAGGCTCGGCGGGACGCCGCTTTGGTGCACATCAGCCGGAGCGCTGCGTGGAGCTGCGCTGGCTGCCCGTGCGCGCGCCGTCACACGCTTTCAATGGATCGTTCGACGATTCCAAGCCTCCGCCTGGCGAACACGCGTATTGGTTGCGCGTACGCCAGAGCGACGGTGCGTATGCATGGACGTCGCCGATTTTCGTTGCTTCGGGTTAGAAATGCGTCGTGATGGCGTCGACGACGTTGTAGTCATCGTCGACGATTGGCATGAACCGCCACTTGTCGAACGTCGTGCACGGATGCGAGATTGCGCAACCGACCATGTCGCCGACGGCCAAGTCGCTTGCTCCCGGCGTCACAAGATAGGCGTGCTGGTCGTTGAGCGCCCTGATCGCGAAATCATCGGCAAGCGCAACGGGACGCGCATCGCGACCAGGCCGATAGCTCACGCGCGGATACGGCAAATGCACATCGTGCGCGACGTCGCGCTTGCCCATCGTCAGGATCGCAAGCTCGGGCTCGGGCCGTGATTGCACGTACGACCACAGCTCGATCGCGTCGCGCAAGCCTTCACCGAGTGTTGCGATCGCAGGCATTCGTTCGCGCATGCGCGCGGCGGCTTTCGCATAGGCATCCGAATCATGCGTGAGATAGCAACCGCTCCGAAGAACGATTCGTGTCTTGCGATCACCAAGCTCGCGTGGCAACGCAGTCACCATGTCGAAATAGGCTGACCCACCGGCGGTAAGCATCACCGAATCCGTCGCGAACAGATTTTCATTCGCAACGCGGCGCGCAACGTCCCCTATGAACTCGACGAATCGTGCGATGTTCGCATCGCGTTCGACAGGCGTTGAGCCGGGCACCGACCCTTCGTAGCCTTCGACGCCAGCAAGCGTGAGCCATGGCTCCGCTGCTTTGACGCGACGTGCGACGGCAAGCGCTTCATCAATGGTGCGGCAACCGGTCCGCCCGCCCACGGCGCCGCATTCGACCAGCAACGCGAGTGGCCGCCCGACGCGTCGTCGTTGCGCCGCCCGCGCGAGCATGTCGACCAACACAAGCGAGTCAACGAGCGCCCAGAATTCGAACGCAGGATCGCGCGCGAGCTCGTCCAGCACGTAGGCAATCGCTTGCCTTCCGACAAGCTGATTCGCCATCAACACGCGCTGGATGCCGTGCTCGCGACACACGCGCAGCTGTTGCACGGTCGCGACCGTGATCGCGCAGGCGCCGTCGGCGAGCTGGCGCTCGAAAAGCTGCGGGCTCATCGACGTCTTGCCGTGTGGCGCAAGTGCGACGCCGGTCATCGAGGTGAAGCTTCGCATCCAAGTCGCGTTGTGTTCGAGGGACGAACGTTTGAGCACCGCCAGCGGCAGCGACAAATCCTCGCGCAGCACGTTGAGCCCGAGTCCACCGACCGCTTCGCGTGCGAGAGGAGCAATGCCCGCGGGCAATCCCTTGGTGCGCCCATCGAGCATCGCTGTCACCGCGTGTTTTATGCGCGACGAACCGCCGCCACGCACGCGATCTCGACTCGCAAACCCGGATTGGCAAGACGAGCTTCGACAGTCGCACGAGCAGGCGCTTCCCCCGCGGGCAGCCATGCTTCCCAAACACCGTTCATCTGATCGAACGTCTTGATGTCGACGAGCCAGACATTTGCCATCAAGAGCGATGACTTGTCGCTGCCCGCTTCATTCAGCAAGCGATCGATCTTCGCGAGAACTTCGCGTGTTTGCGTCGCGACATCGGCATTCAGCGTATCGGGCACTTGTCCTGCCACATACACGATCCCGCCATTCACCACGGCGGCGGACAAGCGCTTGTTCGATTCGATCCGTCGAATCGTTGATTGCTCTTTGGTCATGGCTGTGGTCTTTCAGTCGTTCAACACGATTCCGGTCTTGGTGATCACATCGCCAAGGCGTTGTCGCTCCCTCGCCTGGAACGCGGCAAACGCTTCAGGTGCGTCGCCCACCGGCACTGCGCCGTTGGCGAGCACGCGATCCTTGACGTCGGGCTGGCTCATTGCCTTGGCGATCTCGTCGGCGAGTCGTTTCACCAATTGCGGCGGCGTTCCTGCGGGCACCGCGATCCCCCACGATTGCGAAATCTCGTAACCGGGCAACGTGTCGCCGATCGTTGGCAGGTCCGGCAGTCCGGGGTTGCGTTCCGCCCCCGTCGTTGCCAGCGCGCGCACGCGGCCTTCCTTCATGTGACCACCCGCAGCGATCGGCGATGTGATCATCATTTGGGCGTTGCCCGCGATCAAATCGAGCAATGCAGGGCCAGCCCCTTTGTACGGAACGTGCGTGATCTTCGTGTCGGCGAGAAGATTGAACATCTCACCAGCAAGATGTGCCGGCGATCCCACGCCTGCGGACGCGTAGTTGAGTTTGCCCGGCTGCGACTTCGCGAATTGCACGAGCTCGGCAACCGACTTCACCGTTACCGATGGGTTGACCACCATCACGTTGTAAGCGGTCGCAATGCGCGACACCGGTATGAAATCCTTCACCGGATCGTACGGCAGGTTCTTCTTGAGGTTCGGCAGGATCGCGTAGATCGACGTCGTCGTCATCAACAACGTATAGCCATCGGCAGGCGCCTTGGCCGCGATGTCCGCAGCGAGCACGCCAGCGGCGCCTGGCCGATTGTCGACGATCATCTGCTGCCCGAGACTTTCCGAAAGCTTTTGCGCGAGCAGACGGCCGAGCTGATCGGGCGAGCCCCCGGCCGCATCGGGAACGATGAGGCGCAGCGGCCTGTTCGGGTACGGCTGCGCGTGCGCGACCGACACGAGCGCGAACGCGAATGCGAATGTGAATGCCCACGACAGATATCGACTCGGCATCAATCCTCCCCCACAGTGGTTCTATTCGAACGATAGACGCGCTTCGGTGATCAACTTGCGCCAGCCCGCAAGATCGCGCTCGATCATCACGCCGAGCCGTTCGGGCCCGCCCGCCGTAAGCTCCGCGCCCTCACGCTCGAGACGCGCTTTCACGTCGGGCTGTGCCAGCATTTTCTGCACTTCGGAATTGAGTCGCGCGATCACGTCGCGCGGCGTTCCGACCGGCGCGACGATGCCCCAATAGTTGATCACGTTGGCGTCATTGACACCCGCTTCGCGCCAGCTCGGCACGCCCGGCATTTGCGAAATACGATGATCGCCGGTAACGGCAAGAACCTTGACGCGCTTGTCCGACAGCAAAGGCAGCGTCGCCGGAACCGAAGCCGTCATCGCCTGCAACGTTCCACCCAGAAGATCCTTGGTTGCATCCGCTATTCCGCGATAAGGAACGTGCACGATCTGCGTTCCGGTGCGCGCCATCAGGACTTCCAGCGCGAGATGATTGACGCTTCCCGGTCCCGCCGACCCGTAATTGACCTTTCCGGGATTTTGCTGAGCGTAGGCGATGAACTCCCGCATCGTCGCGACCGGCAGATCCGGATTGACGACGAACGCGAGCGGACCCACCGCAATCGGCGCCACCGGAACGAACTGCTTGATCGGATCGTAGCCCGGCGCTTTTGCCGACGCCGCGACCGTGGTGAACGGCGAGGCAACGAACAGCAGCGTGTAGCCGTCGGGGTCCGCTTTCGCAGCTTCGGCCGTGCCGATCGCACCGCCGGCGCCAGTCTTGTTTTCGACGACGACGCTCGCCTTCATTGATTCGCCCAGCTTCTGTGCAACATAGCGCGCGACCGTGTCGGTGCCCGCGCCCGGCGAAAAGGGCACGATCAGGCGGATCGGTTTGGCTGGATACGTCGCTTGAGCGTACCCCGGCGCAACGGCCAACGCATAAGTCGCGACGACAAGAAGGCGCTTGAAACGAGTGAGCATAGTGAAGGCTAATCCTCGTTGTGTTTCGGAACGACATCGACATTGTCGATGAGTCGCGTGTTGCCAAGCTTCGCCGCCGCCAGCACGATCAGCAGGTTCGGATGATCGAAGCCTTCCGGATGCGGAATGCGAAGCGCCAATCCGTGTCGAACAGCGACGTAATCGACGCCCCAGCCATGCCGCGCCAGCTCGGCGCGCCCTGCAGCTTCGAGATTCGCGTAATCGTGTCGACCGCTTGCGATCTGGTCGGCGATCCAACGCAGCGTCCGATATAACCGCGGCGCTTCCGCGCGCTCGGTCTGCGACAGGTAAACATTGCGCGACGATAACGCGAGCCCGTCCTCGGCGCGTATCGTTTCCGCCGGCACGATCAGAATCGGCATGTTGAATTGCTGCACCATGCCGCGCACGATCTTCAGTTGCTGGCGATCCTTCTTGCCGAACACCGCGACGTCGGGTTGCACGAGATTGAAAAGCTTCAGCACCACCGTGCACACGCCGTCGAAAAATCCGGGCCGAAACGCGCCTTCGAGCTCGGTTGCAAGCGGTGGCGGCTGAACCCGATAAACCTGCGGCGTCGGATACATCTCCTGCTCGTCGGGCGCGAACAGGACATCGACGCCTGCCTTTTCGAGTCCCGTGCGGTCGGTCTCGATCGTGCGCGGATAGCGATCGAAGTCCTCGTTGGGTCCGAACTGCAGGCGATTGACGAATATGCTCGCGACCAGCGCGTCACCGTGCTCGCGGGCAATGTTCATCAACGACAAATGGCCAGCGTGCAAATTGCCCATCGTGGGAACGAACGCGACGCGCTTCGCGTGCGCGAGGCGTTGCGAAAGCTCGGCGGCGGAATGACAGATGTCCATCGGCCCTCGGGTTTTCTCGCTTTCAGAAGCAATGCTCGGCCGCAGGAAACGAGCCGTCCTTGACCGCTTTTACATACGCAACGAGCGCGCCTTCGACGCTGTCGTTCCCGAACAGGAAATTGCGCACGAAGCGCGCAGGCTTCCCGGACTGGATACCGAGCGCATCGTAAATCACCAGCACCTGGCCCGCACAGTCGGGGCCGGCACCGATGCCGATCGTCGGCACCGACGACGCCTGCGCCAGCTTGACGCCAAGGGCGCGAGGCACGCATTCGACGACGATCAGCGCGGCGCCCGCATCGCAAAGTCGGCGCGTGTCCTCGACGAGGCTATCCGCCGCTGCATCGGTCTTGCCCTGCACTTTGAAGCCGCCGAGCACGTGCACCGACTGCGGCGTGAGGCCGACGTGGCCGCACACCGGCACGCCTCGCGTCGTCAGATATTCGACGGTCGCCGCGATTGCGGCGCCCCCCTCGACCTTCACCATCTGCGCGCCCGCTTTGAGCGCCGCGACTCCGGCACGATAAGCATCGTCGGAACCGCCCTGATACGTTCCGAACGGCAAATCGGCGATGACCAGCGGCCGCGTGCAGCCGGCGATGACCGCGCGGGTGTGATACAGCAGTTCGTCCAGTGTCACGGGAAGTGTTGTCGCGTGACCCTGGATCACCATGCCCAGCGAGTCGCCCACCAGCAGCACGTCGACGCCGGCGCGATCGCACAGCGCGGCGAAGCTTGCGTCGTAAGCGGTGAGCATCGCAATCTTCTCGCCCTCTTGCGCCATTCGGGCGAGTTGCGTGACCGTCACGCGCGCAGGGCGGGGTGACGCTGAATAAGGCGGACGGTCAGGCGGATTGACCAAGATTGAAAAACTCGCGCGCGCCGCGCATGCCCCGAATGCGCGACACCAGAAGCTCGAAGTGCTCGGGGTTATCCACGAAGTTTAGCCGCTCGCTGTTGACGATCAATAGCGGCGCTTCGTCGTATCGATAAAAGAAACGCGCATACGCATCCGCAAGCCGCGCAAGGTAGGTCGCAGGCATGCGTTGCTCGGCGTCGACTCCGCGCCGATGCACCCGCTCGACGAGCGTTGCCACCGGCGCCTGTAGATACACGACGAGGTCCGGTGCCGGAACCTGAGGCTTCAAATGCGTGTAAATCTTGTCGTAGAGCGCGTACTCGTCGTCGGAGAGCGTCAAGCGCGCGAACAACGGATCCTTCTCGAACAGAAAATCGGCGATGGTCGCGCGCGCGAACATGTCGAGTTGCGCGAGCGCGCGGAGCTGGTCGACGCGTTGAAACAGGAAGTTGAGCTGCGCGGGCAGCGCATAGCGCGCCATGTCCTCGTAAAAGCGCGCGAGAAATGGATTGTCCTCGGGCAGCTCGAGGAGTGTATCGGCGTGAAGATGGCGCGCAAGGGTCGTCGCAAGGCTCGTCTTGCCCGCGCCGATCGGACCTTCGACCACAACGTAGCGGCATCTGTCGAGATCCATCAATCAAAAGGAAGCGCGATGACTCCGCGTGCGTCGCACGCGTTGTCCCGCAACTTTTTTCAGCAAACGTTGCGCCGGGCCATGTCCGGGAATAGGTACCGTGGGAGCGATATCCGATAACGGTCGCAGCACGAACGCACGCTCGTGCATGCGCGGATGCGGCAACGTCAAAGCGTGCGTGCGCAGGCGACGGGCGCCGAATAGTAGCAGGTCGCAATCGAGCGTTCGCGGGGCGTTCCGATCGCCCGCAATGCGCTTGCGCCGTTGCTTTCTTTCTATTGCGAGAAGCCGAGCTAGAAGCGCGCGAGGCGCAAGCGCGGTTGCGACGATCGCCACTGCGTTGATGTAATCGGGTTGTGACGCATCGCCGCCGATCGGAGCGGTGCAATAGTTCGGTGATAGGCAGACAAGCCGCGAACGGGGCAGACGCCGCAACGCACGCACGGCGCGACCGATCTGCCGGCGCGGATGCCCAAGATTGCTGCCAAACCCGATGTAGGCGAGCGCCATGTCACGGAGTATCGTCGGGCGCAGCCTCCTGCTCGCCCTCACGTTGCCTCGCTTCACCGAGATCGTCCTCGCGATGCTTACGACCCCGCCCGCGCGAACGGCGACGCTTCTTTGGCGCCTCCTCCGGCTTTAGCATCGCCTCGCGCTCGTCGGCGTCGGCGGCCTGGAAGAGCGTCCACCAATCGGCGAGCGCTTGCGGCGCTTCGCCCGCCGTCGCGCGCAATAGCAGAAAGTCATATGCAGCACGAAAGCGCGGGTGCTCGAGCAAGCGAAAAGGACGCGCACCTGCGCGCTGCTCGAAGCGCGGCTGCAGCGACCACACTTCCTTGATCGTCGCTTCGAAGCGTCGCGGTATCGCGAGTCGCTCGGCTTGCTGCGTCAACACCCGATCCATGGCGTCGAACAAAGCCGGCAAAGGTTTCTGGCCCTGTTGCTTGGCGGCGCTCCATTGGCCCAGCACTTCATGCCAAAGCAACGTCGCAAACAGAAACGCCGGCGACACACCGCGATCCTCGCGCACGCGCACGTCGGTATTCGCGAGCGCCGCGTCGATGAAGCGCTGGCCGCCGGGCTGCTCCATCACCACGTCGATCAACGGAAGCAATCCATGATGCAGGCCATGGGCACGCAGGCTTTTCAGCGTATCGACCGCGTGTCCCGACAAGAGCAGCTTTTGCATTTCATCGAACAAGCGGGCTGCCGGCACGTTCTGGATCAACGAGGCGAGTCGAGGAATCGGCTCGGCGGTCTTCTTTTCGATCGATAGTCCAAGCTTCGCGGCCAACCTTATCGCGCGGAGCATGCGCACGGGATCTTCCCGATAACGGGTCACCGGCGGCCCGATCAGCTTCATGCGCCGCGCGCGAACATCGATGACGCCGCCGACGTAATCCCAGACTTCTTCGGTCGATGGATCGAAATAGAGCGCGTTCATCGTGAAGTCGCGTCGCGCCGCGTCCTCGGCTTGCGAGCCGTACACGTTGTCCGAGATCAGACGACCATGCTCGTCGGTTGCATGTCCGCCTGCCTGCGCACCGCGAAACGTCGACACCTCGATCACTTCGCCGCCGACGTGCACGTGCACGAGCCGAAACCGCCGCCCGATCACGTAGGCACGCCGGAACAGCGGCTTCACCTGCTCCGGATGCGCGTCGGTTGCGATGTCGAAATCTTTCGGCTCGATGCCGAGCAACAGATCGCGGACAGCGCCGCCGACAATGAAGGCCTTGAAGCCTCCCTCGTGCAACTTGTGCGTGACCATGCGCGCGCCGCTGCTGACTTGCGCGGCGCGGACAGGATGCTCTTTGGGCGTGTAGACGCGAGGTTCGCTCGATCGCAGTCCAGGAAGGAGGCGCGCGAGCAGGCGGCGAATCATCGGGGTCGTCGACGGCTTGCGCGAATGCTGCGAAAGGATCGAGCGCAAGCGGCGGCGGATCATAGCATGCAGGGAAATCGACGCCACGACTTGTCCGGCGCCTGTTTTGAAATCGACGATAATCGAACGTTTCCCCGAACGAACGCTTTTCAGGAGCTTCCATGCCGAGCTACCAGCACGTCACCGTTCCGTCAGGCGGGCGCAAGATCACCGTCAATCCCGACTTCAGCCTGACGGTTCCCGACGCTCCGATCATTCCCTATATCGAAGGTGACGGCACCGGCGTCGACATCACGCCAGTGATGATCGACGTCGTCGATGCGGCCGTGCACAAGACTTACGGCGGCAAGCGAAAGATCCACTGGATGGAAATCTACGCCGGCGAGAAATCGACGCGCGTGTACGGCCCCGATGTATGGCTTCCGGAAGAGACACTCGCGATTGTCAAAGAGTACGTCGTCTCGATCAAGGGACCGTTGACGACCCCGGTAGGCGGCGGCATTCGCTCGCTCAACGTCGCGCTGCGCCAGGAGCTCGATCTTTACGTGTGCCTGCGGCCTGTGCGTTGGTATCAGGGCGTGCCCTCACCCGTGAAAGAGCCCGAGAAAATCGACATGGTCATCTTCCGCGAGAATTCGGAAGACATCTACGCCGGCATCGAGTGGACTGCCGAATCCGAAGGTGCGAAGCGCGTGATCGAGTTTCTCGTGCGCGAGATGGGCGTCAAGAAGATTCGCTTCCCCGAGACCTCGGCCATCGGCATCAAGCCGGTTTC
>DATLOI010000199.1:0-8415 GCA_035536295.1 Casimicrobiaceae bacterium | reverse complement strand
CAGCTCGCAACGTAGGCCACCTTGCCGTTCGCGTTCCTCGGCGCGAGCGCAATGTCGGTGATCAACGTGTTGTGGGAGTCGTTGGGATCGAGCTCGCCGAACGCGCGGCCGGTCAGCTCCTGGTACGGTTGGCCCGCGATGTTCGTCGTCGTGTCGATCTCGATGCGCGTCACGCGCGCGTCGCTCGAACCGAACGAGCACACACCAACTGCGAGAACGATAGCGATCGGCAACGACCGCTGCGTCGTCGTGTGATTGAACATTTCCGGACCTCCTTTGGGCGGGTAGCTTCTGATGTTCTTCTTCTTGGACACTACAAGCTAGGACGATTCGGTCACGAAGTCAAATGGTTAATAGGCGCCGCTGCGCCAGGTTTTGCATCAGCGCCCGCGTCCCGAACGTCCACGGCTCGATGGCGTCGGTGTGATCGACGCGGTTGACGAGCGCACCTAGCTTCGGCGTCGAAATCGTCACGATGTCGCCGACCGCATGCGTAAAGCCCTGACCCGGCCCGTGGCGATCCTGCGTCGGAGCGAACATCGTGCCGAGAAACAATGCAAAGCCGTCGGGATACTGGTGATTCGCGTTGATCGCCTGCGCGACGAGGTCCAAAGGATCGCGGCTGATCTTCGCCATCGAGCTCGAGCCTTCGAGAACGAAACGATCGGACCCGTCGACCCGCAACGCGATTTCTGCGCGCCGCACGTCGTCGATACCAAAGTGCGCGTCGAACAAGCGCACGAAAGGCCCGACCGCGCACGAGGCGTTGTTGTCCTTTGCCTTGCCTAGCAATAGTGCGCTGCGTCCCTCGAAATCGCGGAGATTGATGTCGTTGCCGAGCGTCGCCCCGACCACGCGGCCGCGGCTGTCGATGATGAGCACGATTTCCGGCTCGGGATTGTTCCATTCGGACTTCGGATGAATGCCGATGCTCATGCCGGTGCCGATCGCCGACATCGGAGCGGACTTTGTGAAGATTTCGGCGTCGGGACCAATTCCCACTTCGAGGTATTGCGACCACGCTTTCTGTGCGATTAAGGCGTCCTTCAAGCGCGCAGCTTCGCGAGAGCCGGGTACGATCGACGCCAGATCATCCCCGATGACGGCGACGATCGCACGACGCACGCTTTCCGCTTTCGATGCGTCACCGCGTGCTTGCTCCTCGATCACTCGCTCCAGCATGCTCGCGACGAATGTGACACCCGCGGCTTTCAATGCCTGAAGATCGACGGGCGCCAAGATCCACGGCTTGTTGCGATCACGTGTCGCTTCGGGCGTGTTCGCGAGCGCCTGCTCGAGCGTGCAGATACGTTCGCCACGCGTGCCACGCGCTGCCCTCGCAGGCTCATCGAGCTCCGCAAGCGCCGACATCGTCGACGTACCGCGCGAAATGTCCAGCAACTCGCCATCGCGAACGATGGCGAGCGCAGGCCCGGCGACATCGGGTCGGAACACCCGCCCCACCAATGTCGCATCGCCGGCATCGACCGGTAACGTCGCGTCAACCGTCAACTGTTTTTGCATGGCGTGCCTTCCGCGAATAATTCGCGCACGAGCATAGCAACCGCTGCACTCGCAAAGGAACGAGCATAATCGCTCGCGTAGCCTGCGAGAATGAGGAGTGACGCGATGGCCCTCGTGCCCTTGATCGACGACGAAGCCGCCGCACCGGACGTGCGCGCCGTCTATGCCGACATTCGCGCGACGCGCCAATCCGACTTCATCAACAACTTCTGGAGAGCGCTCGCCAACGACCCGGCGGAGCTCAAGCGAACGTGGGAACGGACTCGCGAAGTCATGGCGCCGGGAGCGTTGGATCCCGTCGCGAAAGAGCTCGTCTATCTTGCCGTCTCGATCACCAACGGTTGCGAATATTGCATTTGCTCGCATCGCGCGGCGGCGATTGCGAAAGGCATGAGCGAGGCGATGTTCATGGAGCTCGTTGCCGTCGTCGCACTCGCGAATGCGAACAATCGTCTTGCCACGGCGCTGCAAGTCGACGTCGACGAGCGCTTTCGCTGACAACGAATTGAAATTCGCTCCATGACCAACGACGCGACCCGTCATCTCGCGGCCGACGCGTTTCTGCATCCGTTGCCGGACACGACCGCGAGCGGTCGTCTCGCCGTCGATCCCCGACACACACTGTATTGGGAGGAGTGCGGTGTGCGTCACGGGCAGCCGATCGTGTTTTTGCACGGTGGCCCGGGCGGCGGTTCCTTGCCGCACCATCGCCGTTTTTTTGATCCGAGTCAATGGCGCATCGTGCTGTTCGATCAACGCGGGGCCGGACGTTCGACACCGACCGCGTCGATCACCGACAACACGACCTGGACGCTCGTCTCGGACCTCGAGAAGTTGCGCGCGCATCTTGCGATCGATCGCTTCGTGCTGTTTGGCGGTTCGTGGGGATCGACGCTGGCACTTGCCTACGCGCAAACGTATCCGCAGCGTGTCGCAGGTCTCGTGCTGCGCGGCATATTCATGGCGACCGCGCGAGAGATCGATTGGTTCATGCACGGCAT
Source organism: Casimicrobiaceae bacterium (assembly GCA_035536295.1). Lineage (GTDB taxonomy): Bacteria > Pseudomonadota > Gammaproteobacteria > Burkholderiales > Casimicrobiaceae > VBCG01. Next base: position 5,890 of record DATLOI010000199.1, on the reverse strand, counting down.
GGGCCGTATCTTTCCCGAAGCATGGCAGGCGTTCTGGAGCTACCTGCCCCACAACGAGCGCGACGATCTTCTGGCCAACTATCACCGCCGGCTCGTCGATCCCGATCCGTCCGTGCATCTCCCGGCTGCGTACGCGTGGGACCGTTATGAAACCTCGTGCTCGACGCTGTTGCCGCGTTCGGACATGCCGCCGCACCTCGGTGATGCCGGTACCGCGCTCGCAATCGCGCGAATCGAGGCGCATTACTTTGTCAACAAGGCATTCCTCGACGAGGGACAATTGTTGACGAATCTCGCGCGAATTCGCCACATCCCCTGCACGATTGTCCACGGCCGCTACGACATCGTGTGCCCGATCGAGACTGCGTACGAGCTGCATAGCGCGTGGCCTGGAGCGCAATTCATCGTCGTCGATGATGCGGGACACTCGGTGCGCGAGCCCGGCATCGCGCGCGAGCTTGTCGCCGCAGTCGAGCAGATGAAGTCGCGGATTGCACGCGATTGACTCGCTCGCGCGAAAGCTCACGCAGCGGTAGCGCCGATTGGCTCGCGAGAAGTCGCGACGCCGTCTGGCATCCATGCACTCAGATGAAGCTGCACGAGACATTGCCGCTCGTCCCGATTGCACGTGGACAAGGTGCATGGCTCTACGATTTCGACGGACGCCGCTACCTCGACGCGGTGTCGTCGTGGTGGGTGAATCTGTTTGGTCACAGCCATCCGCGCATCAACGCCGCGATCGTCGATCAACTGGGAAAGCTCGAGCACGCGATCCTGGCCGGGTTCACGCATGCGCCGGTGGTGGAGTTGTCCGAGCGGCTTGCTTCCCTCGCGCCGCCGGGACTCGGTCACGCGTTCTACGGTTCGGACGGGGCGTCGGCCACCGAAATCGCGCTCAAGATGAGCTTTCATTACTGGCGCAACGAGGGTCGGCCGGAAAAGCAGCAGTTCATCAGCCTCGCGGGAAGCTATCACGGCGAAACGCTCGGCGCATTGTCGGTCACCGACGTTGCATTGTTTCGCGACACGTATGCGCCGCTTTTGCGCGACGCCGTCACCGTTGCATCGCCGGATGCACGACTCGCGCAACCCGGCGAAACCGCACGCGATGTCGCGGAGCGTGCCGCGCGTGCGCTGGAAGCGCACTTATCTGCGCATCACGAAACGACCGCCGCGTTCATCGTCGAGCCCCTCGTGCAAGGCGCGACCGGAATGGCGATGCACGATGCTCATTATCTTGCGCGCTCGCGCGAGCTATGCACGCGCTTCGATGTTCACCTGATCGCGGACGAAATCATGACCGGCTTCGGACGAACGGGGACGCTGTTCGCGTGCGAACAGGCGCGCGTTACGCCCGACTTCCTCCTGTTGTCCAAGTCAATCACCGGCGGCTATCTGCCGTTGTCGTGCGTGCTTACGACTGATCGCGTCTACGGCGCGTTCTATGACGATGATCTCGCGCGCGGCTTCCTGCATTCGCACAGCTATACCGGCAATGCGCTGGCCTGCCGAGCGGCGCTTGCGGTACTGGACATCTTCGCTGATGAGAACGTGATCGCGGTGAACCGCACCAAGGCCGAGCGCCTTACTGCACTCGCGGCGCCTTTGAGCCGACATCCGGTCGTGAATCATTTTCGCCACACCGGCATGATCTGGGCATTCGATGTCGATACGACACGAAGCGATTTCGCCCGCTGGTGCTTTGCCGAAGCGCTTGCGCGCGAAGTGCTGCTGCGTCCGATCGGCCGCACCGTTTACTTCATGCCACCCTATGTGATCGATGAAAGGGAGTTCGCGCATCTGGTCGAGGCCACCGCAGCGATTCTCGAGGATGCGTAGCGCACGCGTACTCGCGCTTGCCTTGTTCGTACAGACCTCGCTTGCGAGCGCGCAGATTCCGCGGCCGGTTGCGAAAGCGTTGAGCGACGCCGGCATCGCGCAGGATCACGTCGCGATCGTCGTGCAGCGCGTCGACGCAACGCAGCCGCTCGTTTCGCATCAACCCGACGTGCCGATGAATCCCGCGTCGACGATGAAGCTCGTCACGACGTTTGCGGCGCTCGAGCTTCTCGGCCGCGATTATCGGTGGCGCACCGAAGCGTATTTGGGGGCTCCGCTCGTCGATGGGACGCTACGCGGCGATCTGATCCTCAAAGGCTACGGCGACCCAAAGATCACGATCGAGCAATGGCAATCGTTCATGCGCGAGCTTCGCGCGCGCGGGCTCGAGCACATCGAGGGCGATCTAGTGCTCGATCGAACGCATTTTCGTGTGGCGAAGCACGATCCTTCGCTGTTCGATGGCGAGCCTTTGCGGCCGTACAACGTCGGGCCCGATGCGCTGCTCGTCAATTTCAAGGCATTGCGATTCGCGTTCGTACCCAATGCGGCGGGGGACGCGGTCGACTTGGCTGTCGAGCCGCCGCTGCCGCAAGTCGCGGTTGGCAATCCCCCGCTCTTGGTCGACGGCCCTTGCAGCGACTGGCGCGGGCAACTGTCGGCCGCGTTCATCAATCAGCCGCGCGTCGCGGCGGCGACATTTCCCGGCATTTACTCGCGAAATTGCGGTGCGCGCGATTGGTACCTGTCGCTTCTCGATCATCAGAACTATGTGCACGGGATGTTCTCGACCTATTTCGCGCAGGCGGGCGGAACGTTCGGAGGCGCCGTTCGTGATGGCCGCGCGCCGGCGAAGACGACTCCCTTCGCGGTGCTCGAGTCGCCGCCGCTCTACGACATCGTGCGCGACGTCAACAAGCTTTCTAACAATGTGATGGCGCGGCAGGTGTTCCTCACACTTGCGACGACCGGAGGCCAAGCACCGCCCGCGACTGTCGAGAAAGCGACCGCGGCCATCGAGCGCTGGTTGACCACGCGAGCGCTCGCGATGCCTGGGTTCGCGATCGAGAACGGCTCGGGTTTGTCGCGGACCGAACGCGTGACAGCGGCGGGTCTTGCGCGACTTCTCGCGGTCGCCGACGCGAGCGCCGTGCGCAACGAATTCGCAACATCGCTCGCAGTCGCCGCCACCGACGGCACGCTGGAGCGGCGGATGGTCAACGGGAATGCCGCCGGCCAGGCGTTGCTCAAAACGGGGTCACTCGAAGGCGTGCGCGCGTTGGCCGGTTACGTGATCGACGCGCGCGGCGTGCGCTGGATCACCGTGGCCATTGTCAATCATCCGAACGCGGTACGGGCGACGCCGGCGCTGGACGCGCTCGCGGAATGGGTTTATCGCGAGTCGGGAAGACAAACGCCGCAACGATTGCCGCACCGGCGCTGAAAATGAAAAACCCCGCGCCGTCGAAACGACGCGGGGTTCGAGATCGACTCGAACTAGATTACGGTCCCGAGTTGACGACCCACCACTTGACCCCGTCGGACATCACCGTGAGCGCGCTGATGCTGTTGGTGCCATCCGCATTCGGCTCGCTCAACGTTATCGAGCCATTGACTGTCGCGGTCTTGGCTACCGTTTGGACCTTGCACTGATCCGACGAACCGGTCGACTGGGCGTTGATCTGCTTGATGATATGCACGCGTCCCACCGCAGTCGCCGCACCCGGCAGCACAATCGGCTTTCCAGTCCCGCCCGTGCCGGTCGCATTGCAGAAGACTATGTAGTCACCGGCTTGAACGTTGTACGCGCCTACACCAGAAACCGTAATGATTGGGGCGGTAGTGGCGAGACCTGACTGACCGGTCGCGCCTGTTGCCCCGGTAGCACCCGTCGCGCCGGTCGCACCGTCCGCACCCGTCGCACCCGTCGCGCCGGTAGCTCCGGTCGGACCCGGAGGGCCACCCGATGGACCCGTCGCTCCGGTCGCACCGTCCGGACCCGTCGCACCCGTGGCACCGGTCGCCCCTGCTGCTCCGACCAGCGAGACCCCACTGGCGGGCCAGACGCCTGCCGCCTTCGGACCGTAGATCGTGTTGCTTGTGGTATCGATATAGAAGTCGCCGTCGAGGCCGAGGCCGTTGCCAGGCGCGCCCGTGCCGTTGAGCACCGTTCTGCCGTCGACACCCGAGCCCGTCGCGCCGGTCGGGCCGGTGGCGCCTGTAGCACCCTGCGCACCCGCCGGTCCGGCGACGCCCTGAATACCTTGAATCCCTTGCAAACCCTGCGGCCCGGTCGGCCCCGTATCGCCCGGAGCTCCTGTCGGCCCGGTCGCGCCGTCGGCGCCCGTTGGGCCAGCGGGTCCTGTCGCACCGGTGGGTCCTGTCGCACCCGTCGCGCCCGCCGTCCCTACGAGCAGGATTCCGCTGCCCGGCCACGCCCCCGCGGCCTTCGGCCCGTAGAACGTGTTCGTCGCGGTATCAACGTAGAAGTCGCCGTCGGCGCCCAGCGAATTGTCAGGCGCACCCGATCCATTCAGCACAGTGCGACCATCGACCCCGTTCGTACCGGCTGACCCGGTCGCACCAGTGGCCCCGGCCGAGCCCCCTGCGCCCGTCGGACCGGCGGGACCTTGAAGCCCCTGCAAGCCCTGCGGGCCGGTCGGACCTACCGCGCCCGGGGCACCCGTAGCGCCCACGGCGCCATCCGAGCCCGTGGCACCTGTGGCGCCCGCCGGACCAGTCGAACCGGTCGCGCCAGTCGCACCTGCCGTACCGACTAAGAGTATTCCGCTGCCCGGCCAAACACCTGACGCTTTCGGCCCGTAGAACGTGTTCGTCGCGGTATCGACGTAGAAGTCGCCGTCGGCGCCCAGCGTATTGGCCGGCGCACCCGATCCATTCAGCACAGTGCGACCATCGACTCCATTCGTGCCGCTGGCGCCGGTTGCACCGGCCACGCCGGCAGCACCCGTCGGGCCGGCCGGTCCTTGCAGTCCTGCTGGCCCGGTGGCACCCGTCGCGCCGGTTGCACCCGTCGCGCCAGTCGCACCACCGCCCCCGGCATTGTCGATCTCGTTGAAATAGCCGACGACGTCCACCACCAGATGGACCGGGGTGGAAGCGAGCGCATTGAAGCGATTGTTATTCGCAGCATCGACCGGCAGGATGACGCCGGTCGCGATGTTGAACGTGCTGGCATCGAAGTTGATCGTCGATGCATTCTGTTCACCGAGATTACCCTGCCACAGCTTGATGATCCCTAGGTTCTCAGGAGACACCGCGGCAGCAATCACGGCGATCGCCTTCACACCCGCCGGGATGTTGCAACCCGTGTTCGCGCCGCCCTGTCCGGCGAAGCTCGCCGCGAACGCATCGAAGCCGGTGGTGACGCCGGTTTGGAGCTTCCCGCCGACGAATCGCGTATCGACGATGCGACACGGCGTCACCGGCGTATAGGCGAGGTCGAGGTCTCCGGCGGCTTTGGTCTGCACACCCTTTGCCTGCACATTGCGCACGCCCTGCACCTGATCGACCGACGCAAGCACCGACACGAGCCCTTCGACCGTCGGAGCAAGCGATGCCGCGATCAAGCGGTCGGCACGCATTTTCGAGAGCGCCTCGCGCACCATCGCCTGCTGCTCGGCGGTCATCTTCGTGCCGAAGTTGGCGATCACGCGCTCGATGACGACCGCGCGGTTCATATCGACGGCGAGCAGCGCATCGGCTTTCGTGTCGCGCGCCGTCGCGGGCAGGGTCGTCAAGCCCGCGAGTGCGAGCGCTATGGCAACGTGCAATTGCTTTCGTTTCACCTTGTGTTCCCCTCGTTGTAAGGTGCAGGTCGCGCGGGCGTCCGCGTCGAGGGACTCAGACTGCAATAGTCGAGCCAACAAAGTAGGAGACGACCTACGACGCGTAGGAGGTCAATTTCGGGAGACCAGAGGTTGCAGCCCGCCCAGACAGCACAAGCTTCGGGCTCTCGAGCCGCCGATCAGGGATTCGCGACAATGCCACTGCTGGCACCTGCTGACGTCACGCGGCAACGAGTTGTGCG
>DATLOI010000198.1:0-3203 GCA_035536295.1 Casimicrobiaceae bacterium | reverse complement strand
GCGTCGTTCGACGGCGATCTGGACGACTACTCGTCGTTAATTTTGGCAAGCCGGCGCGAAAGGTCCAACAAAGGCGAGAGCGAAGGCGCCGATCGTCGCAGCGAGCGCAAGCAGGGGGCGGTCTCCCGGCAGCGCATCGCGTCGGCGCGCAAGCCCTTGCAGAACAAGCTCAACGCGATCGAAACCGAATTGGCTCAAATCTCCAACGAATTGCGCGAGCTCGACGTGCGGCTCGCCGATCCTGATTTCTATCACTCTGGTGCACCCGACGAAGTCGCGGCGACGTTGAAGCGTCGAGGCGAGCTCGCACGAAAGGTGGACGCGCTCGAGGCGCGCTGGCTCGAGATTCAAGGCGAGCTTGAAGCGCTGGTCGATGCCGTCAACAAGGCGGCTGCATGACGCCTCCCCTTAATGGCTTGACGATCATCGACATGACCCGGCTGCTGCCGGGGCCCGCCGCGACGATGCACCTGGTCGACTTCGGCGCCGATGTGATCAAGATCGAAGATACCGGGGCCGGCGATTACATGCGCAGTTTTCCGCCGACCATTGCGCTCGACGGCAAGATCGTCAACGCCGCGTTCGAAGCGGTAAATCGCGGCAAGCGTTCGATTGCGATTGACCTGAAGTCCGGAGAAGGCCGCGAAGTTCTTTTGCGCTTGGTCGATCGCGCCGATGCGCTGATAGAAGGCTTTCGTCCGGGCGTGCTCGACCGACTCTCCCTTGGCTGGCAAACGCTGCACGCACGCAATCCGCGTCTGGTGTTGTGCTCACTATCGGGTTACGGTCAAACTGGCCCACTTGCGCAGCGCGCCGGGCACGACCTGAATTACATCGCGATGACCGGCGTGCTGGATCAGATCCGCGCCGCCGGCAAGCTCGCCATTCCTAATTTGCAGATCGGCGATCTGCTCGGCGGAACCCTGAGCGCGCTTGCAACTGTGCTGATCGCGATGCTCGGCGCGCAGCGGACTGGCCAGGGCGTTCATGTCGATGTCGCAATGACCGACGGCCTGCTTGCGCATCACTTATTTCCGCATGCCAGCGTCGACAGCGGCGACGATCCTGTAGCCGAGCAAACATTGCTGACCGGCGGCGTCGCTTGCTACCAGATTTATCAAACGTCGGATGCGCAGCATCTGGCGGTTGGCGCGCTCGAGCTGAAGTTCTGGCGGGCGTTCTGCGAAGCGGCGGGATTGAGCGACCTCAAGTCGCGACACTGGGAGCTTGGCGAAGCACCCGGCTCGGCGGCCGCGCGCGCGACCATTGACCTGGTGGCGCAGCGGATTAGTCAGCATCCGATCAAACATTGGCTAGCGGTCTTCGAGCCGGTGGATGCGTGCGTTACTCCGGTGCTGACCCCGGCCGAAGCGCTTTCGCATCCACATCATCTGGCGCGCGGCCTTGTGCACACAGAGCGCGGCGTGTCCGAGGTCGGCCCGCTGGCACAGATGGCGCCGCCCGACTGGCGTTCGCGCCCGGCTCCGCGGCATGGAGAGCAAACGTCCGAGCTGCTCGCCGAGATCGGCTACTCAAGCGACGAGTGCGATAGCCTGGTCGCGGCGGGTGTCGTCAAATGAATCAGCTCGGCGAAGTTACCGCGCGGCATGACTTCGACCGCGCAAAATTGGCCGCGCATCTTGAAGCGCATCTGCCGGACTTTCGCAGCCCGCTCGACGTCAAGCAGTTTCAAGGCGGTCAATCGAATCCGACGTATTTGCTGACGACACCAGACAGCCGCTATGTGATGCGGAGCAAACCGGGCCCTGCGGCGAAGTTGCTACCCTCTGCGCACGCAGTCGAGCGCGAGTTTCGCGTGATGAGTGCGCTGTCGGCGCACGGAATCCCGGTGCCACGCACATTGCTGCTGGTCGAAGACGAGTCGGTGATCGGCCGCGCGTTTTTTGTGATGGAGCACGTCGAAGGCCGCATTTTCTGGGAACAGTCGCTGCCCGATCTTTCACAAGCCGAGCGTGCTGCGATCTACGACGAGATGAACCGTGTGATCGCGAAGCTGCACGCGGTCGATGTGGAACACGCCGGGCTCACGAACTTCGGTAAGACGGGAAACTACTTTGAACGTCAGATCGGGCGTTGGAGCAAGCAGTATCGAGCGTCCGAAACCGGATCGGTCGAGGCGATGAACCGACTGATCGAATGGCTGCCGCAGCACATACCGCCGGGCGATGAAAGCACCGTTGTGCACGGCGACTATCGAATGGACAACCTTATTTTTCATCCGACCGAGTCGCGCGTGATCGCAGTGCTCGACTGGGAGCTATCGACGCTCGGCCACCCGCTGGCGGACTTTTCGTACCACTGCATGAGCTGGCACATTCCCCCCGGTGCGTTTCGAGGCATCGCCGGCCTCGACTATCGAACGCTAGGAATTCCGAGCGAAGAAGCGTATCGGCAGCGATATACCGAGCGCACCGGGCGCACCATTTGGCACTGGAATTTTTATCTCGCCTACAACCTGTTTCGCATCGCGGCGATCCTGCAGGGCGTCTACAAGCGCTCGACCGAAGGCATCGCGTCGTCGGATAACGCAGCACAATCGGGAGCGCGAGCGAAGGCGCTGGCCGAGATCGGCTGGAGATACGCGCAGCAGGCGTGATCGTCAGATGAATCGCACCGCGTAAATCGGCGGCAGATTTGCACCGACAGTCTTCCACGATTCGCCGCGGTCAGATGAAACCCATAACGATCCGGTGGTCGAACCTGCGGCAAGCTGCTCGCCGCTGTCGCAGATGTCGAGACCGTGCCGATACACCACGTCGTAAGCATCACGTCGTGGCAAGCCCGCATCCAGCACGTCGAACGACGCGCCGCCGTCGCGCGTACGCGTCGCGACCACCTGGCCGTCGACCGGCACGCGCTTCTCGTCGCTGACCAGCGGCATGAACCATGCAGTGTTCGCATCGCGCGGGTGCACCGCCACTGCAAAGCCGAAGCTGCTCGGGCGCGCGGCGGGGACCTCATTCCAGTTCGCGCCGCGATCGTTCGACTTCCAAATGCCGCAGTGATGCTGCGTCCACATCACGTCGGGATTCGCTGCGCATTGAACGATGCGGTGTGGATCCTGAATCACCGGATTGAGTTGACCTTCTGGCGGCATGAATGTCGCCCGCATGCCTTGGCCGACGGTCCATGTCGCGCCGCCATCGCGCGTGCGCCACGCGCCGCCGCATGAAACACCAACG
>DATLOI010000197.1:0-26935 GCA_035536295.1 Casimicrobiaceae bacterium | reverse complement strand
GCCTCCTTCGTGAGCGACGTGAACACCAGCTCGCCCTTCTGCCTTTAGACAGCACGGCGCCGGTTTCGGGATCGACGATCTCGAAGTAAAAATGAGCCTGCCAGATCGTTAGACCGTCCTTCGTCTCGATCCCACGCCGCCTGTTCTGCGTCGCTCGCTCGATAGCCTTCCGGGCCATCATTGCGGCGAATTTCACGACTGATCGTAGAAGGTGCTCGGCCAAGCGCCGTTGCGATCGCGCGTATCGACTTGCCCGCCACTATGCCGCGCGAGATCTCCTCGCGCTAGATCAAGGTCAACGCCGCTTTGGACCGACGCCGTTCGCTCGGTCGTATCCCACCCGACTGAGCCAAGATGCCGTGGATCGACGAGTGATATCGATCAAACAGTCGGGCGATCTTGTGCAGCGTATCGCCTTTACGCCAACGTTCCCAAATCAGCGCTCGCTGGCTGGCCGAGTAGTAGATGCGCGGTCTTTGCTTCATATGCAACACTCCTTCCGCCGCTATGGCGTCTAGTGTGTTGCATCCACCAATTGAATCCGCCGCCGATTCCGGACACTGGGCACAATGCTTCGAGTGTCGCTTATCGCTCGTGTTAAACACGCCCTAGCGATCCGGCCACACCGCCGCAACCAGCGCCGGCAAGGCAACGCCCGAAGGTGCGCGCAGCAAGTCATCCGCGAGCGCCGAGAGGTCCGTCGCGTTCGGATTGATTTCGACGATGCGCGCACTGTTGCGCTTCGCGTAGTGGGGTAACGCCGCCGCCGGGTACACCTCGCCTGAAGTTCCGACGACGAGCAATACATCGCAGCGATGCGCCTCGTCTTCGGCTTTGGAAAGCGCGTCCTCGGGAAGCATTTCCTCGAACCAGACGACATCGGGTCGCAGAAACGCTCCACATGCGCAGCGCGGCGGCAACGAGTCGTCTACCTGACTCCAGCGCTCGACGATGCGGTGCTCGCGCGAGCATTTCACACGCGCGATATTGCCGTGCAACTCGACAATGTTCCGGCTCCCTGCACGCGCGTGCAGCCCATCGACGTTCTGGGTCGCGACGACAAAGTGCGGTATGCGCTCTTCCATCGCCGCGAGTGAGTAATGGCCGGCGTTGGGCGCAACCTTGGCGACCTGCTCGCGCCGCGCGGCGTACCAATCCCACACGAGCTTCGGGTTGCGTTCGAAGGCGGACGGCGTTGCAAGCTCGCGCGGATCGAACTTCGCCCAGAGTCCCCTCAGCGCGTCGCGAAACGTCGGCACGCCCGATTCGGCGGAAATTCCGGCGCCGGTCAGTGCGACGACGCGCTTCGCCTCGCGCAACCGCTCGATCAACTCCGCTGAGAACAGAACGGGATCGGTCATGCAGCAATCGTAGCGCGCGAGCGGCTCGAAAACTGCATCGGGCAGCGTGCTACATTGCCCGGCCAACCCGTCCCGCTGCGCACGCGATGTCAGGCAACACGCTCGGCACACTGTATTGCGTCACTTCGTTCGGCGAGTCACACGGACCGGCGATCGGTTGCGTCGTCGACGGCTGCCCGCCGGGACTGGCACTTTCCGAAAGCGATATTCAGCGCGATCTCGACCGGCGCCGTCCGGGCACTTCGCGGCATGTCACGCAGCGTCGCGAGCCCGACTCCGTCGAGATTCTGTCCGGCGTGTTCGAAGGCCGCACGACCGGCACGCCGATCGCGCTCTTGATCCGCAACGTCGATTCGCGCACCAAGGATTACGGCAACATCGCAGAGACGTTTCGGCCAGGGCACGCGGATTACACCTACTGGCAGAAATACGGTATTCGCGACTATCGCGGTGGCGGGCGCCAATCGGCGCGCGAGACCGCAGTGCGCGTCGCAGCCGGCGCGATTGCACGCAAATGGCTGTCCGAGCAGCATCAGGTGACGATACGCGGTCACCTGACCGCGCTCGGTTCGATCGCTGTGCCGTTCGAAGCGTGGGATCACGTCGACGCCAATCCTTTTTTCGTGGCGAACGCAACGCTCGTCCCAGAGCTCGAGGCATTCATGGACCGGCTGCGCAAGTCCGGCGACTCGTGCGGCGCGCGAATCACGGTCGTCGCAAGCGGCATTCCCGTGGGTTGGGGCGAGCCCGTCTACGGCAAGCTCGATGCGGACATCGCCTCCGCGATGATGGGAATCAACGCAGTGAAAGGTGTCGAGATCGGCGCCGGCTTTGCGGCTGTCGCGCAGTCCGGTACCGAGCATTCCGACGAGATGACACCTCAGGGTTTCGTGAGCAATCACGCGGGCGGGATTCTCGGCGGAATTTCGACCGGACAAGATATCGTTGTGTCGATCGCTGTGAAGCCGACCTCGTCGATTCGTCTGGATCGCCATTCGATCGACAAGTCGGGCCGTCCCGTCGTCGTCAACACACACGGCCGCCATGATCCGTGCGTTGGAATTCGCGCGACACCGATCGCAGAGGCGATGCTGGCGATCGTATTGATGGACCACGCGCTACGACATCGAGCGCAGAACGCGCAAGTGTCGACGGCAACGCCGCGCATTGCGGCACGTGCGCCGGCCGACGTGATCGCAAGGCTACGCGACGCACCCGCGATCGACGATCCCGATCCGGACGAAGCTTGAATCGTCGACTGCGCTGTTAGCGGCGGCGTCGAATCGTCGCGTCCGCGCTGCCGCGCGCAAGCGTCAAGGTCACCTCATCGCCCGCTTTCAGTGTTGCGCTGTCGACGACGATCTCGCCGTCGGGAGTCGCCACAATCGCATACCCGCGCTCGAGCACCGCTTGCGGATTGAGATGCGCGAGACTCTGCGCGAGCGAAGCGAGTCGCCGCGTTGCGGATGCCAGAAAATCGCGTTCTGCCCGCGCGAGCCGGCGTTGCGATTCTTCGACGCGTCGCGATGCGCCGGCGGGAACGGTGATCTCTCGGATCAAGCGCGAGCCAACGCGCTCGAGGCGAGCTTCACGGCGCGAGGCGTGATGCGACCAGCAGCGCCGCAGCTGTCGCGCGCATTGCACGAGACGCTCGCGTTGGCGCAGCAGCCGCGCCGAGGGATGCACGAGCCGCCTGGAAGCGATGTCGATGCGTTGTGCGCGCGCCTCGATCGCGTGCAGCGCGGCCCGCGTGAAGCGCCGGGCGAGTTGGCGGGCGCGATGCCGATAGTCGACCGAGTCTGGCGCGACGAGTTGCGCCGCGCCGGTTGGCGTGGGCGCGCGGGCATCGGCAACGAAGTCGCAAATCGTGGAATCGGTTTCATGCCCGACTCCCGAGACGATCGGCAACGAGGAGTCGAACACGGCACGCGCGACGACCTCTTCGTTGAACGCCCATAGGTCCTCGAGCGATCCGCCGCCGCGGCAGACGATCAGGACATCAACTTCGCCTCGCCGATTCGCGGTGGCGATCGCCCGCGCAACGTCGTGCGCTGCACCGTCCCCTTGCACGATGCACGGATAGACGATGACCTGCAAAGCGGGCCAGCGGCGATGCAGCGTCGTGATGACATCGGAGAGCGCGGCTCCGCGCGGCGAAGTGACGACGCCAACACGACGGGGAAAGCGCGGCAGCGAGCGCTTGCGCGCCGGCTCGAACCACCCGAGGCCTTCGAGCTTCGCTTTGAGGCGCAGAAAACGCTCGTAGAGCGCTCCTGCACCCGCGAGACGAACGGCGTCGACATTGAGCTGGAATTCACCCTTCGGCTCGTACAGCGACGGAACCGCGCGCACTTCGACGGCGAGTCCGTCTCGTAAACCAAAATCGAGAAGCTGCGCCTTGCTTCGCCACATGACGCATCTCACCTGCGCGTCGGCATCCTTCAGCGTGAAATAACAATGACCCGACGCGGCGCGCGAAACGTTGGAAAGCTCGCCGGCGACCCACACACTGCCGAGGTGGCGCTCGAGCACGAGGCGGGCGGAAGCGACCAACCGGCCGACCGGGATCACCGGTGGAGTGCGCGGCGAAACGGGCCGCGCCGGCGGCAAGTCGGCGTCGGGAAAGAGCGAATTCAAGGGGCAGTCGGCCAAACGGGCGCTGGTAGGCGGGTAGACAAAACGCACTGCAACAAGAATGTTGTCCAGGACGCGAAGATTTCAGTTCGGCGCATAGGAATGGATGCTGGCCGATCAACGATCGCGACCTTCATGTGCAGCGGCACGCATGGATTGCACTCGCAAATGCCTGATCGGATACCCTATTGTCACGGCAAACATTTGGGCATCGCAGCGATTTTTCCATTGATTGCGTGACTTAGCGTTGCAATGTACAAGATATGCACACTGCTATCCACAGGAAATGTGGACAACCCTGTCGGACGAAATCTGACGCGGTTGTCGAAAAGCGCGCCAGTCGTGGTTTTCTGCGCTTAGCGTGCAATCCCCTAGCATGCGCGCGGAGTCGACCCCGCGCGCTCCCGGTTAGAATCGTTCGAATGACGGCGTTGTACATGAGCTACTAAATGTGAATGTTGCAGTGCAAAAGACCGATCACGAAACCGCGAAGTCGAGCCCTCCTGCGAATTTCATTCGCGGCATCGTCGCGGATGACAACCGGAGTGGCAAGTACGCGGGCCGCGTCGTCACTCGCTTTCCGCCGGAGCCCAACGGCTATCTCCATTTCGGCCACGCGAAGTCGATCATTCTGAACTTCGGACTCGCCGCCGAGAACGCGGGTGTGTGCCATCTTCGCTTCGACGACACCAATCCGCTGAAAGAGGACGTCGAGTTCGAGCAGTCGATCGCCGAATCGGTTCGCTGGCTCGGCTACGACTGGGGTGCGCATCTTTATCACGCGTCGGACTACTACGAGCGTCTGTACGCGTTCGCGGAATGGCTGATCGAGCAAGGGCTTGCCTATGTCGACAGCCAATCGGCGGAGGCGCTACGCCAGGCGCGCGGCACGCTGACCGAGCCCGGCACGCCCAGCCCCTATCGCGAACGCAGCGCGGCAGAGAGCCTCGATCTGTTGCGCAGGATGCGTGCGGGCGAATTTCCCGACGGCGCGCATGTCGTGCGCCTCAAGATCGACATGGCGAGCGCGAATCTCAACATGCGCGATCCGGTGATCTATCGGATTCGCCACGCTGCGCACCATCGCACCGGCAAGGCCTGGTGCGTGTATCCGCTGTACGACTACGCGCACGCGGTCTCGGATGCCATCGAGCGCATCACCCACTCGATCTGCACGCTGGAATTCCAGGACCATCGCCCGCTCTACGAGTGGATCAACGATCGGCTCGCCGACGGCGGCATGCTCGAGCGACCGCTGCCGCAGCAGATCGAGTTTGCGCGGCTCAACCTCACCTACGTCGTGCTTTCCAAGCGCAAGCTGATTCAGCTCGTCGAAGGAGGTCATGTCGACGGTTGGGACGATCCGCGCATGCCTACGCTCGTGGGAGCACGACGTCGCGGCTATACACCCGAAGGGTTGCGCCTGCTCGCCGAGCGCACTGGTGTCTCGAAATCGGACACATGGATCGACATGAGCGTGCTCGAAGACGCCATGCGAGACGACCTCAATGCGCGCATCGAGCGCCGCGTTGCCGTGTTCGATCCGATCAAGCTCGTTATCGACAACTATCCGCGCGGCCAGAGCGAGCTTTGCCTCGCGCCGAATCATCCGCAACAGCCCGAGCTTGGGCGTCGCGAGCTCGCGTTCTCGCGCGAGCTTTGGATCGAGCGCGACGATTTCGCCGAGCATCCACCCAAAGGCTATTTCCGCCTGGCGCCCGGCGCCGAAGTCCGCTTGCGCTACGCGTACATCGTGCGATGCACCGAATTCGAGAAGGACGCGAATGGCAACGTGACCGTCGTCCATGCGACTTACGACCCCACAACCCGCAGCGGTACGCCGGGTGCGGAAGCGCGCAAGGTCAAAGGCAACATTCACTGGCTCGATGCGAGCTCGGCGCGACGTGCCGAAGTACGCTTGTACGATCGTCTGTTCAAGGCTCCGTTTCCCGGCGCGCGCAATCCGTTCGGCGAGCGCGAGGCAGGTCAGCCCGGCGCAGCTACTTCGCTTGTCGCTGGCGATGACGAGAGCAACGATGAAGCGGCCGAGCGCGACCTTCGCGATGATCTCAATGCCGATTCGAAGCGCGTCATTACCGCCTGGATCGAGCCCTCGCTTGCCGACGCGCCCGCCGAAGCGCGCTTCCAGTTCGAGCGCAACGGCTACTTCGTTGCCGACCGCTTCGATCACGCCGGCGGACGAGCGGTGTTCAACCGGACGGTTACGCTCAAGGATTCGTGGGCAGGCAGAGCCAGCTAACGGTACTTGCACCAGCCGCTGCTCGCCCGCATGTTGCACAGCGTGCCCTGAACTGCACGCCAGCGCGCGGCCGACTCACTCCGCTACACTTCGCCGCTCGCACTTGTCAAAGGTCCTTACATGAAGCGCATCGTGCTTTTTCTTGCGACGAACCTTGCCGTCATCGTCGTGCTGGGGATCGTGTTGCGACTGTTCGGGCTCGATCGCGTCGCCTACCAGTCGACGGGCCTCGATTACGGCTCGCTGCTCGCGTTCTCGGCGGTGGTCGGCTTCACCGGCGCGATCATTTCGCTTCTGATGAGCAAGACGATCGCCAAGTGGTCGACGGGTGCTCAGGTCATCACCGAGCCGCGTAGCGAAGTCGAACGATGGCTTTTCGGGACCGTGCAGCGGCTCTCCGAGCGCGCGCAAATTCGGATGCCCGAAATCGCGATTTACGAGGGCCCGCCGAATGCGTTCGCAACCGGCGCGTTCAAGAACTCGGCGCTCGTCGCCGTGTCGACGGGGCTGTTGCAGTCGATGAATCACGAGGAAGTCGAAGCGGTGCTCGGTCACGAGCTCGCTCACGTCGCGAACGGCGACATGGTGACGATGACGCTGATCCAGGGTGTCGTGAACACGTTCGTCGTGTTCCTCGCACGCGTGGTCGGCTCGATCGTCGATCGCACGGTGTTTCGGAGCGAGCGCGGCACCGGTCCCGGCTATTACATTACGGTGATTGTTTGCGAGATCGTGTTCGGCGTTCTCGCCTCGTTGATCGTCGCCTGGTTTTCGCGCTGGCGGGAGTTTCGCGCCGATCGCGGCTCGGCGACATTCCTCGGGACGCCCACACCGATGGTCAACGCGCTACGCCGCCTGCAGGCGACTGCCGAAGGCGCGGCTCTGCCGGATTCGGTGAAGGCGTTCGGCATCACGGACAAGCCGGGATTTCTTGCCCTCTTCTCCACGCACCCGCCGTTCGAAGCGCGCATCGCCGCTCTGCAAGCTTCGCGTTAAGCACGACGGATCGTTGTTTTCGGCTTTGGATAAGGCGCGTTGACACTGCCCCCTCGGGGGGGTTCCGCCGTTTCCGCCGAAAATCGTGTGGCTTTTCGCCTCCTTGGAATGGTTGCGCGATACGACGCCGCACGAGTCGGCGCCCTCGGTCGCGCGACCACGCGGCCTGCGGCCCTAACCCCTTCGGGGTTCGTCGCGGATCACTCGCCACCGATTTTCGGTAGCTAAGCCGTCCGAAAGTAGGGGGGTACTTTCGGTCGAATCCCCCAAAAAACAAACGGCCGGTCGAGCACCGGCCGTTTGCACATGTACGTCCCCTTGCTACTTCAGGTGCGCCGAGATCAGCTTGGTCATCTCGAACATCGTGACCTTCGCTTTGCCGAGAACCTGCTTCAGCTTGTCGTCGGCGTTGATCATGCGCCTGTTGACCGCGTCCTGCAGCCTGTTCCTCTTGATGTATTCCCACACTTTCTTGGTTACCTCGGTGCGCGGAATCGGGCTCGAGCCGACGATCGCGGCTAGCGACGCGGAAGGCGTCATCGCCTTCATGAACGCCGCATTCGGCTTGCGCTTGGCGGCAGGTTTTTTCGCAGCGGATTTCTTTGCGGGAGCTTTCTTGGCAGCGGCCTTTTTCGCCGGAGCCTTTTTCATCGGGGCCTTCTTCGCGGCGGATTTCTTCGCCGATTTCTTCGCAGTCGATTTCTTGCTGGCCTTCTTGGCAGTTGCCATGGTTCTCCTTCCTTCGATAGGGGCGCTCGTCACTTCGCCGAACAAAAATCTGAAGCAGACCCTCCTGTCAGGGGTACAACCTGCTTCATCGACGGGGAACTATACCGGGAATCGCCTGCCGCGTGACGCGCTCGCACGCGTTTTTTCATAGGGAAAATGCGACTGTTGTAAGCGCGAGTCGCCCGAGCACATGCGCTTGTCGCCCAAGTGCGGGAAGTGCCACACTGCGAGCGGGAGCGCTTTCGCCCGCATCTACTGTCGTGCAACCCCGTCTCTTCTTGGCCGTCCTGATGGCATTCGCGATGGCGAGCGAGGCGGCTTCGCGCGAGTTTACGCAGGGCCGGCTGTTTCGCATCGATCGGCCAGGAGCGCCTTCTTCGTTCGTCCTCGGCACGATGCACTCGAACGATCCGCGCGTCACGGCGGTTCCGGGCGCGGTTCTCGCGGCGCTTGCTCGTTGCAAGACAGCGGCGTTCGAAGCGCTGATCGGCGAGGGTGACGCGGCGGCGTTTGTGGCCGCTGCGCAAGACGACACCGGAGGTGGCGTGGGCGATGATATAGATGCGGCGACGCTTGCGCGCATCAGTGCGTCGCTGGGAGGAGAGGCGCCGGACCTGGCCACGCTTGCCAGGGCCAAGCCGTGGGCGTTGCTCCTGATGCTCGCCCAGCCGCGCCAAAGCGGCCCGGCGGCGCTCGATTCGCTCCTCAAGTTCGAGGCGCAGTCGCGGAAGCTCACGTTGATCGGCCTCGAGCTTCCCGAGGAGCAGACGGCGTCCCTCGACGCCATCCCGCGTAAAAGCCAGCTTGCGCTGTTGCGCTGGGCGCTCGAGAGCGAATCTTCGCGTGCCGAAGAGCTCGAAGCAACGACGCTGGCGTGGCTCCAGGGCGACCTCGCGTCATTGCGCCGCCTCGCGCTCGCGCCGCGCGCGTCCGATGCCAAGCTGCGGCCGCATTTCGAATCGTTGTTCAAACATCTGATCGTCGATCGGAACGTGCTGATGGCGCATCGCCTGCACGTCCCGCTCATGCGAGGCGGCGTTTTCGTGGCGGTCGGCGCTTTGCACCTCGAAGGCAATCAGGGACTGCTCGCGCTCATAAGGCAGCAGGGCTATCGGATCGTGCGCCTGATGTAGCGGGTAAGATCACGCGTAGTTGGCTGTTGCAACCCACTAAATGCCAAGCCTCGCCGAACTTCGCAGCGACTACGCGCTCGCCTCGCTGGATGAGCGCGACGTGGACAAGGATCCGGTGGCGCAGTTTTCGCGCTGGTTCGACAATGCGCGGGCTGCACAGATTCGCGAAGCGAACGCGATGACGCTCGCCACGGCTGATGCGAACGCGCGGCCCTCTGCGCGCACCGTGCTGCTGAAGGCATTCGATCAGCATGGGTTCGTGTTCTTCACGAACCGCGAGAGCGCCAAGGGCCGTCAGCTCGCCGAGAACCCGCGTGCCGCGCTGCTTTTCTATTGGGCAGTGCTCGAACGTCAGGTGCGCATCGACGGCAGCGTGGAAGAAGTAAGCGACGCCGACGCCGATGCTTATTTCGCAACACGGCCGCGCGAATCGCAGATCGGGGCCGTCGTTTCACCGCAAAGCCAGCCGATAGCGAACCGCGCGTGGCTCGAAGCGAAGTTCGCCGCGCTCGCCGCCAAGGACGCAGCGATTGCGCGCCCTTCGCACTGGGGCGGCTATCGCGTCGTTCCCGATGCGTTCGAGTTCTGGCAGGGGCGGCCCTCGCGCCTGCATGATCGCATCGCCTATCGTCGCGACGGCGCGCAGTGGCGGATCGCGCGCCTCGCTCCGTGATCAGAAGCGCCGGGTACTTGCCACCGCGAACGCTCGTCGCGCTGATCCTTCTCGGCATTTGCAATCACGCGCTGTTGACGGGTGCTCGCGTGACGGTGTCGCTGAACGCGCTCGCCAATGGAGCGTCGGCCGCGCTCGTGGGCTTGCTGATGGCGTTGTTCGCGCTGCTTCCGATGCTGTGTGCAGTGCCTGCGGGCAGGCTCGTCGATCGCATCGGCGCGCGTCGACCGATGCTGTGGGGGTCGATTGGGTGCCTCGTTGCCGCTGCGTTGCCGGCACTGTTGCCGGGATTGCCGTCGTTGTTCGTGGCGGCTGCGCTATCCGGCCTTGCGTTCATGTCTTTCCAGATTCCTGCGCAACGCGTCACCGGCGAGCTTGGGACCGAGCAGGACCGCGCGGCGAATTTCAGCTGGCTGGCGATGGGTTACGCAGGCTCTGGCTTCATCGGTCCTTTGATCGCGGGATTTGCGATCGATGCAGTCGGGTTTCGCTTTGCATTCGCGGCGCTCGCGCTATTGCCGATCGTTCCAGTCGTTGCACTCGCGCGTGGCCGCCTCAATCTACCGGCCCCGGTCATCCACGCCGAGCCCGTTGCTGCGCGCAGCATGTTCGATCTGCTGCAGCATCCGGCGTTGCGGCGCGTGTATGTGATCAATGCCGCGTTCGCGCTTGGATGGGATCTGCACACGGTGTTCGTGCCGATCTACGGCTCGGAGATTGGTTTGTCGGCCGCGCAGATCGGCGCGATTCTCGCGATGTTCGCCGCGGCGACGTTCGTCGTGCGGCTTGCGATGCCTTGGCTGGTGCGCCGCTGGCGCGACGCAACGCTGATGACGGCGGCGCTCTTGTGTGCGGGCGCCGTGTATCTGGTGTTTCCGTTCCTGGAAAGCGCTTTGGCACTTGCGATGCTTTCGTTCGTGCTCGGTCTTGCGCTTGGGACCGGCCAGCCGATGGTGCTCGCCCAGTTGCACACGATCGCACCGCCCGGCCGCGTCGGTGAAGCGGTCGGGATGCGCATGTCGCTGATTCAAACGATGTCGGTGGCGGTACCGCTCGTGTTCGGCGCGTTGACCTCGACGATCGGTCTCGTTCCCGTCTTCTGGTCAGTCGGCCTGTGTATCGGCGGCGGTGGCTTGTACGCTCGCCGCCGATGAGTCGTGCGGGGAACCTTCAAGCGCGCTTTTTCAATCGATCGCGAAACGTCTTGCGAAATTTCGCGACTTTGGGGGCGACGATGAACATGCAATACGATTGCCCGGGATTCCGCTCGAAATAATCCTGATGGTACTTTTCGCCGGGATAGTAGGGCGCAGCACCAGCGAGCTCGGTGACGATGCGACCGGAATAGAGCTTCTGATCGGTGATTTCCCTCATCACCTGCTGCGCAATCTCGCGCTGCTTGTCGTCTTGCGCAAAGATCACCGAGCGATACTGCGTGCCGACATCGTTGCCCTGGCGATTCAAGGTCGTCGGATCGTGAATCGTGAAAAAGACACGCAGAAGATCCGCGTAGGAAAGCTTGCTCGGATCGAACGTCACGCGCACGACTTCGGCGTGACCGGTGCGCCCTGAGCACACCGCTTCATAAGTGGGATTCGCCCCTTGACCACCGGCGTAGCCTGATTCGACTTCGATGACGCCCTCGAGATCGCGGAACACCGCATCGAGGCACCAAAAGCAGCCACCGCCCAGCACCGCGATTTCGTTTGGTTGCGTTGTCATGGCTTTGTCCGTTGCAGACACAATGGAATTCGGTCGCCCAAAGAGCGAGCACCTTACACCGCTGAATACTCCGCTCCCCGAGGGTTTGCGATAATCGCGGCCGCGCCGCCCGCGCTACGTGTGCGCGTCGTGCGCTCCCCTATTTCGATGCGACGAACTGTGGCGCGTTCCCCGCTCGCGAGCGCGAGTGACTTCGTGTCCGGCGTCTTTCTGCGCCTGTCCGGCGTGGGCTTGGCGCGCACGGCCGCCGCGCTGTCGTTCACGACGGTGCTGGGACTCGTTCCGGTCTTCACCGTGGCGTTCGTCTATGTCGCCCGCTATCCGTTGTTCGAGCGTTTTCTTTCGGCGCTCGAACGCTTTCTCGTCCGGCATTTGCTGCCCGGCAGCGGGCCGGCGGTGCGGCCCTATCTCGACGAATTCACTGCGCGGGCGGCGAATCTGCAAGGGGTCGGCATTGCCATCGTCGTCGTGACGGCGGTCATGCTGATCGCGATGGTGGAAAGCGAGATCAACGCAATCTGGGGAGCGCGCGAGCGTCGCAGTGTATTTCGGCGGCTCGCTATTTATGCCGTCGGGTGCACGCTCGGTCCGATTACCATCGGCGCTGCCGTCTACTCGACGAACTGGCTGCTGGAGGCAACGCTCGCCGCGGAGTACGTGACCAAGCCCGAGGCCTCCGAACTTCGCTCGTGGCTTGCGATCGGTCTTGCGACACTCGTGTTCACTTTGCTCTACGCGCTGCTTCCCGCGCGTCGGGTGCCGCTGCGCGCCGCGATCGCCGGCGGCCTTGTCGCAGCGCTTGCATTCGAGGGCGCGAAACGCGGCTTCGTGCTTTACGTGACCCATGTACCGACCTATCAGCGCGTCTACGGCGCAGTGGCCGTGTTGCCTTTGTTTCTCGTGTGGATCTTCGTGTCATGGGTCGTCGTGTTGTTCGGCGCTGCGGTGACCGCCACCTTGACCGAGGGGCCGCCGCGCGGACGGGGACGAATACGACGTTGATCGGCGACGACTTGCCTTGCCGAATCGGGACCATCACGCTACATTGCCGCGTCTTTCGCATCATCACGGAGCTCAACGTCACGTGTGGTCCATCATTCAGGCTGCCGGCTGGCCGATCTGGCCGCTGATCATCGCCTCGATCGTTGCGCTGGCGCTCATTTTCGAGCGCTTGTATTCGCTGCGTCAGGTTGTCGTCGCACCCGCGGGGCTGGTCGACCAGGTGCTCGCCGAGTTTCGTCAGGTCGGTCCCATACCCGAGCTGTTGCAAAAAACCGCGATGCGAGGGCCGCTTGGCCGCATTCTCGCGGCGGGCCTCGCCAACGTAAAAGCACCGCGGCCGGTGATGAAAGAAGCCATCGAGGAAGTGGGGCGCGTGGTCACGCATGATCTCGAGCGCTTTTTGACTACCCTTGGAACGATCGCCGCGGCTGCGCCATTGCTCGGCCTACTCGGCACCGTCGTCGGCATGATCGAGATTTTCGGCTCGCAAACCTCAGCCGGCAGCAATCCGATCCAGCTCGCGCACGGCATCTCGGTGGCGCTCTACAACACCGCGATGGGAATCATTGTTGCGATTCCAGCGCTGATGTTCTACCGCCATTTTCGTGCGAAAGTCGACGCGCTCGTCGTCGAGATGGAGCAGCAGGCAATCAAACTGGTCGACTTCGCGCACGGTGATCGTCGCGCATGAATCTGCGTCGCAATGTCCACCGCGACGAGCCGGAGATCAATTTCATCCCGCTGATCGACGTCCTGCTCGTGATTCTGATCTTTTTGATGATCACGACGACGTATCAGCGCGTGGCGGAGCTTCGCATCACGCTTCCCGAAGCGGACGCCGAGCAGGCGAAACAACGTCCGCGCGAGGTCAACGTCGGCATCGACGCACAGGGTCGCTACGTGATCGATCGCAACGTATTCAATTTCACGTCGGTTTCCGCGCTCGCGGACATGCTCAGAAAATCGGCGGGCGACGCGAAAGAGCCGGTCGTGGTTATCAATGCCGACGCGAACGCGACGCATCAATCGGTGATTCATGTGATGGAGGCCTCGCGCAGTGCCGGGCTGGTCAACATCACGTTCGCCACGCAAACGCCGGGCGGCGCGGCGCCGGCGAAGAAGTAGCGCGAAGCGCGCGCCGGCGCGTGGGGATTCGCGAGCGGCTTGTTACGCAGTGGTACGCGCCCCGTATTGCCCCGCTGTCCGCACTGCTGGCCCCGTTGTCGTGGTTGTTCGGCGGGATCGTTTGCGGGCGCCGAGCATTGTTTCGTTCGCGGGTTCTGAAGAGCGAACGCATCGGTGTGCCGGTGGTCGTCGTCGGCAACATTGTCGCCGGCGGCTCCGGGAAGACGCCTCTTGCGATCGCGCTGGCGCATGCGCTCGCCGCGCAGGGTCGTCGCCCGGGGTTCATCAGTCGTGGGCATGGAGGCTCGGAAAGCGGGCCGCTTCGCGTCGATGCGCAAGACGACGCTTCGCGCGTGGGCGACGAGCCTCTGCTTTTGGCCGCCAGCGGATTTCCGACGTTCATCGGACACAATCGCGTCGCTGCCGCGCGTGCGTTGCTTGCCGCGCTTCCATCCTGCGACGTCGTCATTGCCGACGACGGCCTGCAGCATTACCGGCTGGCACGTGACGTCGAAATTGCAGTCATCGATGAGACGCGGGGAATCGGTAACGGGCTGATGCTGCCCGCGGGACCATTGCGCGAGCCTTCGTCACGACTTGCAACCGTCGATGCAATCGTGCGGCTGACCCAGCGAAAAGATGCAGTTGCCAGCTCTGACGGTCGCACCACGACGATGGCACACGTGCCGCTGCGACTTCGCCAGCTCGTTGATCCGTCGCGACGCGTCGATGCCACGATGTTGTCAGGACAATCGGTGCACGCGGTTGCGGCGATCGGCAATCCCGAGCGCTTTTTTGCGCTCCTCGCCAGCATGGGAATCATCGCGACTCCGCATGCATTTCCCGACCATCATGCGTTTACGACAAACGATCTCGAGTTCGCCGGCGCGCAAGCGATCGTGATGACCGCCAAGGACGCGGTAAAATGCGCTCGCTTTCGCGATCCGAGGCACTACGCGCTCGACATCGTTGCGCTGATCGATCCCGCGCTTGTGAACCTGGTGCTCGAAAGAATCGATGGACGCCAAGCTTCTTGAGATTATCGTTTGCCCGGTCACCAAGGGGCCGCTGATTTACGAGCGCGAGCGGCAGGAGCTCATTTCCCGCTCGGCGCGGCTCGCCTATCCGATCCGCGACGGAATTCCGGTGTTGCTCGAAGAGGAAGCAAGAAAGCTCACTCCCGAAGAGATCGAAAAGATCGCCGGATGAGCTTTACCGTTCTCATTCCCGCGCGCTACGCCTCGACCCGACTACCCGGCAAGCCGCTCGCCGACCTCGCGGGCAAGCCGATGGTGGTGCGGGTGGCCGAGAACGCGCGTGCCAGCGGCGCATCGCGCGTGGTGATAGCAACCGATGACCAGCGAATTTGCGACGCGGCGAAGCGCCATGGCGTCGAAGCGTGCATCACGCGAAACGATCATGCGACCGGAACCGATCGGCTTGCGGAAGCTGCGACATTGCTTGGGCTGGAGGATCGCGAGATCGTCGTCAACGTGCAAGGCGACGAGCCGCTGCTTGCGCCCGCATTGATCGCGCGCATGGCCGCGCTTCTCGCGTCACGGCCCGACGCGGCAATTGCGACGGCGTGTCATGCTATCGATGACGTCGCGGAAGCGTTCAATCCCAACGTCGTCAAGGTGGTTCTCGATGCGCGCGGGGATGCCATGTACTTCAGTCGTGCGACGATTCCGTGGGCGCGCGATGCCTTCGCCGGTGGCATGCCCGCGCAATTGCCGAAGGCCATGCCGCTGTATCGTCACTATGGCCTGTATGCCTATCGCGTGGCATTCCTGCGCCGCTATCCAACGCTGTCGCCGTCGCCAATCGAGCGCATCGAAGCACTCGAGCAGTTGCGCGCGCTGTGGCATGGTGAGCGAATCGTCGTCGAAGTGACGGCGTCCACTCCGGCGCCGGGTGTGGATACGGGCGACGACCTCGTTCGCGTGCGCGAGCTTTTGCGTTGACGACAACACGACCGAAGAGCTCATGCGACTGATCCTTCTCGGACCACCCGGTGCTGGCAAGGGCACGCAAGCGACGTACGTCAAAGAGGCGTTTGGAATTCCCCAAATCTCGACCGGCGACATGTTGCGCGCGGCCGTGAAAGCGGGCACGCCGCTCGGGCTTGCGGCGAAGAAAGTGATGGACAGCGGCGCGCTCGTATCCGACGACATCATCATCGCGCTGGTGCGTGATCGCTTGCGCGAGCCCGATTGCGCGAAAGGATATCTGTTCGACGGGTTCCCGCGCACGATTCCGCAGGCGCAAGCGATGCGCGACAGCGGTGTGGCGATCAATCATGTCGTCGAGATCGCGGTTCCCGACGATGCGATCGTCGAGCGTCTTTCCGGTCGTCGCACGCATCTGTCGTCGGGCCGCACTTATCACGTGAAATTCAACCCGCCGAAAATCGCGGGGCTCGACGACATCACCGGCGAGCCGCTGGTACAGCGCGACGACGATTCCGAGGCAACGATCCGCAATCGACTCGCGGTTTATCAGTCGCAAACGCGGCCGCTGGTCGATTACTACCATCAATGGGCGCGCGAAGGCGACGCGCAGGCGCCGGTGTATCGCAGGGTCGACGGCTCGCAATCGGTGGAGAGGGTGCGCGACGCGGTTCTCGGGGCGTTGCGCTGACTCGAGAGGAGCCGTTGCATGGCCGCACCGCTTCTCAGCGTAATTGTGCGCAGCATGGATCCGCCGACGCTGCCGCGTGCGCTCGAGTCGGTGGCGCGGCAGGACTATCCCGAAATCGAGGTCGTCCTGGTCGCAGCGTGCGGCGCATCGCATCGACCGCTCGATGCAGCGGCGTTCCCGTTTCGGTTGACGTTCGTCCCTTCCGCCGAGCGTCTGCCGCGGCCCCGCGCGGCCAACACCGGTCTTGATGCCTCGCACGGCGAACTCATCACGTTTCTCGACCACGACGACGAGTTTCTCGACGGTCATTTGTCGGGACTCGCCGCAGGGCTCGAGCGCAACCCGAATGCCGGCGCGAGCTACTGTCGTTTCGAAACCTACGAAGCAGGCAGCGTATTCGCGATGATCGGGCGGCCGTTCGATCGGCTTGCGCTGCACGAGAAATCGTACATTCATCACTCGGCGCTCTTGTTTCGCCGCACGTTGCTCGATACCGGCGTGCGCTACGACGAGGCGCTCGATATTCACGACGACTGGGATTTCGTGCTGCAGCTTTCCGAGCAGGCACGCTTCGTATATGTCGATCAATGCACGTTTCGCTGGCACTCCGACATCGGCACGTCGGGCGGCGGCGGGGTCGGCAATTTCGACCCCGACAAGTTCCAGCGGCAGCGCGACTATGTGCTCGCCAAATGGGCGCCGCGCACGCGCGAGTACGTCGAGCGTTTCAATCAGCGCGTCGAGAGCGGCATGGCGGCCGCGCAGCGCGGGGCGCTCGACGAGGCTAACAAGTTACTCAGCCAAGCGCTCGACGACGCGCAGGACGATGCCGATCTTCTCAACGTGCTCGCGATGGTGGCGCATCGTCGAGGTGCGACGTCGGAGGCGCGCGATCTTGTGCGACGCGCGCTCGCGGTGCGCGATGCTGATCCACGGCTTTGGTTCAACTACGGACTCGCGTGTGCGGGCAGCGGCGACTCACCCGAAGCGCGACGCGCTTTCGAACGCGTGCTGACCCTGAGGCCCGGGCATTCAGCGGCTCAGCAAATGCTGGCTCGCCTCACTGCGTGAAGTCGTTCTCGGTCGTCATTTGCAGCATCGACGCAGCGAAGTTCCAGCGTGCGAGCGCGAGTTGGCAGCGCACGCTGCAGAGCGCGGAATGCGAGATCGTCGGCATTCACGACGCCCGTTCGCTCGCAGAGGGATACACGCGAGGCTTGGCGCGCGCACGCGGCGACGTCATCGTGTTCTCGCATGACGACGTCGACGTCGTGACACCGGATGCGGCTGGCCTCATCGAATCCCATCTCGAGCGCTTCGACGTGATCGGCATCGCGGGCACGACGCGGCTGGTCGGCGGCGATTGGCATTTCGCCGGTGACCCGTACGCCTTCATGCTGGTGATCTCGCCGGATCCGGCGACTGGCAAGATGACGTTGATCGGTAAAGGTGCAGGGCCGCTGATCGTACCCGGTATCCAGGCCCTCGATGGCGTTGTCTTCGCCGCGCGTAGAGGCGTGGCTCGCGAAATTGGCTTCGATTCGATGACGTTCGACCATTTCCATCTCTACGACCTCGACTTCACGTTTCGCGCTTTTCTTGCAGGCAAAAAGCTTGCGGTGTGCCGGGATTTGTTGCTCGTGCATACGAGTCAGGGATCGTTCGACGCGCGCTGGGACATGTATCGCATGCGTTTCGAAGCGAAGTTCGCCGGACAACTCGCCGCTCCGCCGCAGCCGCGTCGCAAGCCGCGAATCCTGAACGCACCACTCGACTCCACGCTCCTCAACGATCCTGCGCGACGCGCCGAACTCGCGCGCGTCGAAACACTGCAGTCGATGTTCGCCCGGCTCGATTCGACAACCAAGACATCCAGCTGACTCGTCTACAATCGCTCACGCCTTTCGATCCACCGTCACCAATGCCCAACGCGTTTTACGCCCAGTCCGGTGGCGTCACCGCCGTCATCAACGCATCGGCCGCCGGCGTGATCGAGACCGCTCGCACCTATCCCAACAAGATCGGCAAAGTCTATGCGGGGCGCAACGGCATTCTGGGCGCACTGACCGAGGATCTGATCGACACGTCGAAGGAGTCGGCGAAAGCGATCGAAGCGCTCAAGTTCACGCCCGGCGGCGCGTTCGGCTCGGCTCGCTACAAGTTGAAAGGGCTCGATCAGTCACGCGCGCAATACGAGCGACTGATCGAAGTGTTTCGTGCGCACGACATCGGCTACTTTTTCTACAACGGCGGCAACGATTCGGCTGACACCTGTCTCAAGGTCTCGCAAATCGCGGAAACACTCGGCTATCCCTTGATCGCCGTCCATGTTCCGAAAACCGTCGACAACGATCTCGCGGTCACCGACAACTGCCCGGGCTTCGGCTCCGTCGCGAAATATGTCGCGACGTCGATGCGCGAGGCCGCGTTCGACGTCGCGTCGATGGCGAGTACCTCGACGCGCGTGTTCGTGCTCGAAGTAATGGGGCGACACGCAGGCTGGATCACCGCTGCCGTCGGTCTTGCGAGCGACGACGCAACGCCGATTCCGCTCGTGCTGCTGTTTCCCGAAATCGCATTCGACGAACCGAAATTTCTCGCGCGCGTCGACGACAACGTCAAACGCTTCGGCTATTGTTGCGTGGGCGTGTCGGAAGGATTGCAGAACGAGAAAGGTGAATTGATGGCCGAAGCGGGCGGCAAGGATGCCTTCGGTCACGCCCAGTTGGGCGGCATCGGCCCGATGATCGCGAAGCTCGTCAACGATCGCTTGAAGCACAAGATTCACTCCGCCGTTGCCGACTATTTGCAGCGTGCGGCGCGGCACCTTGCGAGCGCGACCGATCTCGAGCAGAGCTACGCAGTCGGCAAGGCTGCGGTGAAGTTCGCGGTCGCAGGCAAGAACGCCGTGATGCCCGCGATCACGCGTATTTCCGACAAGCCGTATCGCTGGAAGATCACCGAAGCGCCGCTCACGAAAGTCGCGAATGTCGAGAAGATGCTCCCGCGCAACTTCATTACCACCGACGGTTACGGCATCACCGAGCCAGCGCGACGCTATCTCGCCCCGCTGATCAAAGGCGAGGCGCCGCCACCGTTCAAGGACGGGATGCCACAGTACGTGCGGCTGAGGAACGTCGCGGTGAAAAAAAAGCTGGCGACCGAATTCAAGCCGTAGGCGAGTCCACGCGCGTTGTTGCCGCAGTTCTGCCGAAAATCGTGTGGCTTTGCGCCTCCTTGGAATGGTTGCGCGATACGACGCCGCACGAGTCGGCGCCCTCGGTCGCGCGACGACGCGGGCTGCGGCCCTAACCCCTTCGGGGTTCGTCGCGCATCACTCGCCACCGATTTTCGGGTAGACAAGCCGGCCGAAGGTAGAGGTGTACTTTCGGCCGAATCATTTACAGACCAAGCCACACGATCGATGTCGCCTCGACCTCCGCGTTCGGCAACTGAAAGCCCTTATAGCCGCTCGCCGCGAGCGCCTTGCGGCCGGGTTCGGTGTTGGGAAGCGTGAGCAGCACTTCGCGAACGCGCTCGAAATCGTCGGCAGGCAGTTTCGATGAAGCAATGATTTGCTTGATCGGCACCGATTGCGATTTCACGGCGACTTTGCCGCCCTTGCTGGTCCATGCCTTGACGACGGCATTCGCGGCGGTCGCGCCGACGTCGGCGAAGTCGTGGTCGATGTAGAACGGCACCGCGTCCTGATAACGCGTCGTGCGCACCCGCAAATCCTTTTCACCCAGCTTTTCTCCACGCAGCATCGCCCTGACCATCCAGGCGGTGATCGAGTCGGGATCCGGCGTGACCAGCGTTTTGCCTCTGATCTCGCCAAGGCTTTTCATCGTCGAATCCTTGTTGACCAGAAGCGAGACCGTGTATTCGGTGAAACCGCTCGTCCACGCGATCGTCCGGTAGCGCTTGGCCTTCACTTCGGCCAGCGAGACGTGCGCAGGGTGGATGTACGCGATGTCGTATTCCTGCTTCGCGAGCCCGACGCGAACGTCGTCGTAGCCGGGGACGAGCACGACACGAACGTCGCGCCGCAGCGCCTTCCCGATGAGCTCGGCGATCGGCTCGAATTTCTCGCGGATCTCCTTCGGCGTCGCCTGGTAGGTCACGCCTTCGGTCACTGCGAATACCACTTGGGCGAACGCCGCTGGGGTGACGGCGCAGGTGGCAACGGCCAGCAGTAGGGCAAAGCGGCGCAGCATTCGCAGGTCCTCGTTCGATTTGACGCGCCATGCACCCTGTGGGCGGGCATGACAGACTCAAGCCGCGCTGCACGAGCCGTGCCACGGCGTTCGCCGACGGGGCCTCGTCGCAACTTTCTCTGGAATAGCCCACCCCGTGCGACGACGAGCCAGCAAGGTGCTGCCACGGCGCGTTGCAATCAGACGCTGCGCGTCGCTCGCTTGCCGTCCCGAGCCGTTCCATCGGTGGTCGTTGTCAACGCGCCTCGAGCGCCAGCTTCGTAGGACTGGCAAAATAGCGAGCTTTGCCCGCCGAGCCGGGGTTTGTCTGAACACCCGGTACGCGCTGCAGGTCCGTCCAATTCCAGGGAGAAGCCTCGATGTCAGGTAACGCAGCTGTCATGATCGCGCTCGTCTGCGCGGTCCTCGCGATCGTCTATGGGTTGTGGTCGATCGGCTGGATCGTCGCGAAGCCCGCGGGCAATGCGCGCATGCAGGAGATCGCGGCAGCGATCCAGTCGGGCGCGAAGGCCTATCTCAACCGCCAGTACATGACGATCGCGGTCGTCGGCGTCATCCTCTTCCTTGTAATAGGCGTGCTACTCCGCTGGGACACGGCGGCTGGGTTCGCGATCGGCGCGATTCTGTCGGGCTTGGCCGGCTATATCGGGATGAATGTGTCGGTGCGCGCGAACGTGCGCACGGCGGAAGCGGCTCGCGTCGGCTTGAACGAGGCGCTCTCCGTTGCGTTTCGCGGGGGCGCCATCACCGGCATGCTCGTTGTGGGATTGGGGTTGCTCGGTGTCGCGGGCTTTTACTGGTTTCTGATCGGCGCGTCGTCGTATGCGCCGAATCTGATGCGCGAAGGTTTGCATCACGCAATCCAGCCGCTGATCGGCCTCGCGTTCGGCAGCTCGCTGATCTCGATTTTCGCGCGGCTTGGCGGCGGCATCTTTACCAAGGGTGCGGACGTCGGCGCCGATCTCGTCGGCAAGGTCGAAGCCGGGATTCCCGAGGACGATCCGCGTAACCCGGCCGTGATCGCGGACAACGTCGGCGACAACGTGGGCGACTGCGCCGGCATGGCGGCCGATCTTTTCGAAACCTACGCCGTCACGATCATCGCGACGATGCTCCTTGGCGCGTTGTTGTTGCCGAGCATCGCCGAAACCGCGGTCACTTATCCGCTTGTGCTCGGCGGCTTCTCGATCATTGCTTCGATCGTCGGCGCGTTCTTCGTCAAGGCAACGCCGGGCAAGAAGATCATGAACGCGTTGTATCGCGGCTTGATCGTCGCAGGTCTGATATCGGCGGTCGGCTTTTGGTTCATCACGCAATGGATGATGGGCGGCGTGGGTTCGGCCGATCCATTGCTCTCGCCCACGCGGCTCTACCTGGCGTCGCTCGTTGGACTTGCGCTCACTGCGGCGATGGTCGTCATTACCGAGTATTACACCGGTACCGACTTCAAGCCGGTCAAGCACGTCGCACAGGCGTCGACGACCGGGCACGGGACGAACATCATTGCGGGTCTCGGCGTGTCGATGAAATCCACTGCGTGGCCGGTTGCGGCCGTCTGCGCGGCGATTTACGCGTCGTTTTGGCTTGCGGGTCTGTATGGCATCGCGATTGCAGCAACGGCGATGCTTTCGATGGCGGGGATAATCGTCGCGCTCGATGCCTACGGCCCGATCACCGACAACGCGGGCGGCATCGCGGAGATGAGCGACTTGCCCGATTCGGTGCGCGGCATCACCGACCCGTTGGACGCCGTCGGCAACACGACCAAGGCTGTCACGAAAGGGTATGCAATCGGCTCGGCGGGACTTGCCGCATTGGTGCTCTTCGCCGATTACACGCACCAGCTCGAAAGCGTCGGTCTGGCGACGACGTTCGATCTGTCCAATCACATGGTCATCATCGGCCTCTTTATCGGCGGCCTGATTCCCTATCTGTTCGGCGCGATGGCGATGGAAGCCGTGGGACGCGCCGCGGGTTCGGTCGTCATCGAAGTGCGACGCCAGTTCCGCGAAATCCCCGGCATCATGGCAGGCACGGCCAAGCCCGAGTACGGAGTTGCGGTCGACATGCTCACGCGCGCGGCGATTCGCGAGATGATCATTCCGTCGCTTCTTCCGGTGCTCGTGCCGGTTGCCGTCGGGCTGATACTCGGTCCGCAAGCGCTCGGCGGCGTCTTGATGGGAACGATCATCACCGGCATCTTCGTGGCGATCTCGATGACCACCGGCGGTGGTGCATGGGACAACGCGAAAAAGTACATCGAGGACGGCAACTTCGGCGGCAAGGGCTCGGATGCTCACAAGGCTGCGGTCACCGGTGACACCGTCGGCGATCCTTACAAGGACACGGCCGGACCTGCGGTGAATCCGTTGATCAAGATCATCAACATCGTTGCGCTGCTGATCGTGCCGCTGATTGCAGCACAGGGACTCGATCGCAATCGCGCAACGCCGCCGGTTGCAACCCAGTCCACCATCAGCGCGCCGGCGCCGGCCGCCTCCGCGCCCACGACAGTGCCGACAAAACCAGCATCGCCGCCCGCGAGCAAGTAGTTTTCAAGCGCCGAATGGCACAAGGCAATGGCTGCCTTTGCTTCGTTCGCGACGGCCCTCAACGACCGCGTCCCGGCTTGTTGCGATCGATGATGTGCGCCGCTCGATTGCGCAGGTCGGTATCCTGCTGACCGCTCGCGATGTCGCTGTGACCTTGCTCGATCACATCGCGAGTCGGCGCGGGCGGATCGGTGTATTCGTCGTGCTCGTGAGGAAGACGCGCTGCGGCGGGACGTGCTCCCCCTTGCTCGGTTGACTCGTCGCTCGCATCGTCTGACCGGTGCTCGAGCTCATCGCCGAGCTCGTGATCGTCGGTGCTCGGTGACTGCGAAAGCGTGTCGTCGAACGGTACCGGCGGGGGTTTGTTGACGATTCGACGCCGTCGTTGCCTTGAGAGTGGGAAAGTGCGCGAGGTCATGGTGGAAGTGCGTGCGAATGGCGCACGCCGACACCCCAGACTGTGCACAAGGCACCGCGTTGCAACCGTCAGGCGCCTGCGGACTACCCTGTCGGCGATACCCTACGCTTTTGGTAGGCTCGGACGTCCGCTCGCTCCACCTGCCAACGTAGAATCGACCGAATGATTCGCGACCGCGTCCTTCTCGCGCTCGTCGCCATTTTTCCAACGGCGGCGCTGCATGCGCAACCGGCGCCCGAGCGCGCGCCGGGATGGACCGCTCGCCAAGCCGCCCATGCGTCGCGCGAGATGATCGTCGCCGCGCATCCGCTCGCGGCCGACGCAGGCGCTTTGATGCTCACGCGCGGCGGCAGCGCAGTGGATGCGGCGATCGCAGCGCAGCTCGTGCTGGGATTGGTCGAGCCGCAGTCGTCGGGTTTGGGAGGCGGCGGCTTCATGCTCGTTCACGATGCGGGTAAAGGTCGCGCGTTTGCTTACGACGGTCGTGAAGTCGCGCCGCAGAAAGCGCGTTCGGATCGATTCCTCGATGCGGCGGGACAACCACTGCGCTTCGCCGATGCGGTGATCGGCGGCATGTCGGTCGGTGTCCCCGGCGCAGTCGCTTTGCTCGAGCACGCGCATCGGCGTCATGGTCGCCTCGCGTGGTCGAAGCTGTTCGAACCTGCGATTGCGTTGGCTGAACAAGGCTTCAGTGTGTCGCCGAGACTCGCCACGATGATCGGCACCGAGACATTGATGAAACAGTCGCGCGCGCTTGCCTACTTTGGCAAGAACGCAAGCGAGCCTTTGCGCGCCGGAACGCTGCTCAGGAATCCCGCGTACGCACGCACGTTGCGAACGCTCGCAGCCAACGGTGCGACCGCGTTCTATCGCGGCGACATTGCGCGCGACATTGTCGCAACCGTTGCGAACGCCGCAGCGCCGGGCGACTTGTCGCTCGACGATCTCGCCTCGTATCGCGTGATCGAGCGGGACCCGGTGTGTGGAGCGTATCGCAGCTATCGTGTGTGCGGTATGCCGTTGCCATCGTCAGGCGGGATCACCGTTCTGCAAATACTCAATCTGCTGGCTCCGTTCGATCTCGAGGCGATGGGCCCGGCGTCGTTCTGGAGCGTGCATTTCATGTCCGAGGCAGGGCGCCTTGCGTACGCGGATCGCGGCGCTTACATGGCTGATCCTGCGTTTGCGCCGCCGCCTTTCGATCTTCTCGACGCCGCATACTTGCGCGATCGCGCCGCGTTGATCAAGGCGACGAGCACGCTTGGACGTGCCAGCGCCGGAACTGTTGCGACTATCGGCGATCGAGCGGAGGAGGAGCGTGCGATCGCAACGCACGAAGGACTCGAATTCAGTTCCACAACGCATCTGTCCGTCATCGATCGTTACGGCAACGCGGTCGCGTTCACGTCGACGATCGAGGATGGCTTCGGCAGTCGGCTGTTCACCGAAGGCGGCTTTCTGCTCAACAATCAACTGACGGACTTCAGCTTTCGACCCGAAGAGGACGGCAAGCGCGTCGCGAATCGCGTCGAGCCGGGCAAACGGCCGCGCTCGTCAATGGCGCCGACAATTGTTTACGATCGCGCAGGGCGCATCGCTATCGTGGCCGGGTCGCCGGGTGGAAGCACGATCATCAATTACGTCGTCAAGGCGCTCATCGGCGTCATCGATTGGAAGCTCGATGCGCAGGCTGCGCTCGCGCTACCGAACTTCGGAAGCCGTAACGGACCCACCGAGCTCGAAGGCGGCACACTCCTCGAAGCGCTTGCGCCGAAGCTGACAGCGCTCGGTCACGAGGTGCGCGTCATCGAGCAGAGATCGGGGTCGCATATGATCGTGCGCACGCCGCAAGGACTCGTCGGTGGCGCCGACCCGCGTCGCGAAGGCGAGGCGCGAGGACGCTGACGAAAAGATCGATCGGAGATTTCGAATGACCCCCGCCGTGGTTGCGGGCACGGGTATCGTGCCGTTTCGCAAACCGAGTGCCTCGGCGCCGTACGACGCGCTGGCGCGCGATGCCGTCCAGCTCGCGTTGCGCGATGCCGGCGTCGATTACCGCGCGATTCAACAGGCCTATTGCGGGTTCGTCTATGCGGACTCGACCGCGGGACAGCACGCGCTCTACGCGCTCGGCATGACCGGCATTCCGATCGTGAATGTCAACAACAATTGCTCGACCGGGTCGACCGCGCTGTATCTCGCGCGTCAGGCGATAGAGGGCGGCGCGGCCGATTGCGTGCTCGCACTCGGCTTCGAGCAGATGAATCCCGGTGCGATCGGCACCGTGTTCGATGATCGTCCTTCGCCTTTCACGCGATTCTCCGAAACCTGCGATGCGCTCGCCGGCGAGGCGAAGGACATTCCGCTGGCATTGCGCTACTTCGGCGGCGCAGGACGCGAGCACATGCGACGCTACGGAACGAAGCTTGCGACGTTCGCAAAAATTCGCGCAAAGGCGAGTCGCCACGCCGAACACAATGAGAACGCGATCTTTCGGCGCGTGCTGAGCGAAGAAGAGGTGCTTGCCGACGTCCCCGTGTGGCCCGGCGTGATGACACGCTCGATGGCATGTCCGCCGACGTGTGGCGCCGCCGCCGCCGTTCTGATGTCGGAAGCGCGTGCGCGACGCGATGGCGTGCGCGACATCGTGCGCGTGCGCGCCCAGGCAATGACCACCGACACCGACTCGACGTTCCAAGGACGCTCGATGATGTCGCTGGTCGGCTACGACATGACGCGTGCGGCAGTGGATGACGTCTATGCAAAAGCCGGTGTTGGGCCGAACGACATCGACGTCTGCGAATTGCACGACTGCTTCGCACACAACGAGCTCATCAGCTACGAAGCGTTGCGCTTGTGCGACGAGGGCGGCAGCGAGCGTGCAGTCGAAACGGATGCGTTCACTTATGGCGGCAATGTGGTCGTCAATCCGTCCGGCGGCTTGCTTTCGAAAGGACATCCGCTCGGCGCGACCGGGCTTGCCCAATGCCACGAGCTGGTCGAGCAATTGCGCGGCCGCAGTGGACGAAGACAAGTCGAGAGTGCGCGGCTCGCGTTGCAGCACAACGTGGGCCTGGGCGGCGCGTGCGTTGTGACGCTTTACGAGCGCGGATGAACGATTCGTCGCCCCATCGCGTCGTGATCGTCGGTGGTGGCGCAGGAGGACTTCCACTCGCGACTGCGTTAGGCACACGGTACGCGGGAAGTCGTGAAGTGAAGGTAACGCTCGTCGACGCGCTACCGACGCATGGTTGGAAACCCCTGTTGCACGAAGTCGCCGCGGGTCGTATGGATGCCGACTCGCATGGTGCCGACGATCCGGCACTCGCGTATCGACGCCACTTCAAGTTTCGGCAGGGACGCATGACGGCGCTCGATCGCGCGCGGCGCGTTATCGACGTCGAGGCAGTGCTCGACGATGAAGGCGAGGAAATTCTGCCGCGGCGCGAGATTCCTTACGACATGCTCGTGAT
>DATLOI010000196.1:0-4231 GCA_035536295.1 Casimicrobiaceae bacterium | reverse complement strand
CGAGCAGTTGACCGTCGACAGGATGCCGATGTAATTGCGCGTTGCGATGCGCCCGGCATTGTGACCATCGCGACGTACGATGCCGTCGAATGTCGCGGCGGGCGTTATGTATTGCGTCGGTTTCGCGTCGGCGCCGAACGCGTAGTCGCGATCGAACGATCCCATCGCAAGATTGTTCAGATGCACGTGCTCGCCAGCCGCGATATCGCGCGAGGCGAAGCCGATGATCTGGTTATAGCGCTTGACCGGCGCACCTTTCGCAATCGCTCGCGTGGCGACCTTGTGCCCCGGTGGAACGAGACCCGACACGGTGACTTTTTCGTCGAGCAGTTGCGTGCCGCCGACCAATTGCTGGCGCGCGATCACGACGTCGTCGTTGGCGTGCAAGCGAATCGTGAGAGCTGTTTGAGTGAGCATGCGTTTCCTTACTGCACGAGCGAGCGCGTGACGGTTTGCCGCTCGATCGCCGCGAAGTTCCAGTCTATTCCCAATCCGCTCGTCGAAAAGTCAAGCGTAAACGACCTGCACTTTGGTGTTCTTCGTCTTGTCGGCGGCCGCGTGAAACGCTGCGACCGCATCGGACAAGGGAAACTGCCCCGACAATAGCGGGCGCACGTCGACGCGACGCGTCGAGATGTAGTCGACCGCCCAGTCGAACTCGACACCCCAGCGAAACACGCCGCGCAGATCGATTTCCTTCGCCATGATTTCGTTGACGACAAAAGGCAAAGGCTCGTGCGGCAGCGTGCCGGCCTGCACGACGACTCCGCCGCGCTTCACCGACGCGATGCACGCCTTGAGCGCATTGAAGTTGCCCGAAACCTCGTAACACACGTCGAACTGCGGCGCCGCCAACTTGTCCGCGTCACGATCGGCGCGCAACGTCGCATCGGCACCGATCTCGCGCGCTTTTTCGAGCGGTCGATCGAGCACATCGGACACGGTGATGCGCGACGCTCCTGCAAGCCGCGCTGCCATGATCGTCAGACAGCCGATCGTTCCTGCACCGGTGACGAGCACCGACTTGCCGAACAACTCGGGACCGCGCTTGATCGTGTGAAGGCCCACGGCCAGCGGCTCGGCGAACGCGAGCTCGCCGAGCGAAATGTCCCCGCCAACCGGATAGCATTGCCGCTCGCCCATCACGAAATACTCGGTGAACATTCCCTGCACATGCGGGAAGCGGCTCGCGCTGCCGAGGAATTTCATGCTCGAGCAGAGTTGCTCGCGCCCCGAGCGACATCCTTCGCAATGTCCGCATGCGTGCGATGGCGATACGGCCACGCGATCGCCTTTTTTCACGCGCGTGACACCCGGCCCGATCGCCTCGACGACCGCGGACGCTTCGTGACCCGGAATCAGCGGCTCGCGCACGACGAAGCTGCCGTTCCTGCCTTCGAAGTAGTAATGCAGATCGGATCCGCAAATGCCACCTGCGCCTAGCTTCAGTAGTACTTCGCCCTGACCTGGCATCGGCGTGTCGAGACGATCGAGCCTTAGGTCTTCCTTTGCGTGAATGCGTGCGGCGAGCATGATGTCTCCTGTTTCGCGCAAGACTTATTGAAGCGTGTTCCAACCCTTGCTGAAACGCTTGTAGGCCATGTCGAGATGGCGCTGCATCGCAAGCTTCGCGCTCGCGGGATCGCGCGCGGCGATTGCCTTCACGACCGCTCGATGCTCGTCCATCGCCTTCTCCCACTGCCCTTCGTAATGATCCTCGAGCTGCTTGAACAACGGCCCCGTGCGCTCTTCCCATAGCGTTTTCACGATGTGCACGAGCGCGCCGTTGCCGGTGGCTTCCGCGATGCGCAAATGAAAAGCGCGATCTGCGCGCAGCGGCTGCTTGCCATCGGCGTGATCGCGGGCCATTTCCGCGAGTGCATCCTCGATCGCTTTCACCTGCGGCTTTTTCGCGGACTTCGCGGCAAGCGCCGCACATTCGGCTTCGATGACGTAGCGTGCGCGCAGCAATTCGAACGGCCCTGCGGGCGCGTCCGTCTCGTTCATCGAATCCTGCGACGTGCCGTTCGGTCGGTTGAGAACATAAATGCCCGAACCGATGCGGACTTCGACCAACCCCTCGATCTCGAGCGCAATCAGCGCCTCACGAACGCTCGGCCGCGACACGCCGAGCTGCTTCGCAAGGTCACGCTCGGGCGGCAGGCGTGATCCCTTGGTGAATTCCCCGGCGCGAATGAGCGCGCGAATCTGATCGGCGATCTGCCGATAGAGGCGGCGCGGTTCGATGCTTTGGAAGGGCACGGTGCGACCGCGACTGCGGGTGGTCTTGGGGGAAGCGGAGATTAGCGCGGCAGGTTCAACTGGTCAAGTGGTCATACCTATTGCGGTCGCTTCCCGACGCCCGGGGTCGTATAAACGGCCCGCTTAAGCCAGAGTCAAGACAGCTTTTCCTCGACCACGACGTATGGAACGGTGGCGTCGATGTCAAGCGTGACAAAGCGCACTTCGTTCCTTTGCCGCTGCGCGCCCGCGCTCGTCTCGAGATACACGTACACGAAAATGGCGTACTTACGCTGAGTAACGGCGAGAACTTCAGCGCTCAACCCATCCCCGCCGGTGGCAGCACCTCCTGACGTCACGCCCACAAGATAACTCTGTGTATTCTGCGACCATACGGGAACCCAGTGGTCATGGTCGACATTGTGTAATCCGCCGCCTTGGTTCCAGCTCTCGACGTAAATGCCGAGATAGGCGACCGCCGAAGCCGGCGCGATGTCGTTGCCAGTAAAGCTCGCGCTCGTGAGCCACTGCACATAAGGCCGAATAATGATTTTCGCATCGCCGAATTGCGGACGGAACAACATGCCGGCGCCGACGAGCGCGTAAGAACCCTGGCCAGAGTATGCATACGAGTTACACGCGAGCTTCCCTTCCCGAATGATCTGTGGGTCGCTTGAAAAAATGATGCCGTGCGGCCCCTTGTCTTTCCATGCGTAACGGTAATAGCGCTGCCAATCCTTGATGTTGTCGCGGTCGGGTCCGTAAACATGGAATAAGTCCCGCGCCGTCGGAACAACTGGCTCGAACAGACGGTGATTCGCGAGCGTTAGCAGCGTGCCGGAGTCGAACCGTTGAAACACGCCGCCGTGGAAGTGATGGAGTCGAGTAGCGTCCACTTCCTTTTTGAACTGATCCCTAAGATCGCGGACATGCTCGAGGATCCCTTGCCCGCTCGCCGTCTCCCACTCCGGATCGGCGGTGTTTTGGTCGGTCCGGATAAAGCGTTCTTTGAAAGACGCAGAATTCAACGATTCGACTGCGCTCGTCACATCGCGTTCGTCAATTTCGCCGGTCACGCTCGGTTCTTTCATCGCGACTCCTTGGTACACGGGGGCAGATGCGTAACACGACGGGCAGAATCAATATCGAGCGCGCTCTTGAAGATCGTGTTACTTATCCCATCCGGAATGATGTCACGTTTCGCGCAGAAAGGCAGGCAAGTCAGTGGCGGGTGCCCTAATCACTGCTCCCCCGCCTTCAACACCTCCGCTGCCTTGTGAAACCCACTGTTCGCCACCGGCACGCCAGCATAGATCGCCGAAATCATCAGCACTTCGCGCAAATCCTCGATCGACAACTCGGCTTGCAATCCGCTTCGCACGTGCAACTGAAATTCGTCGAAGCGGCCGAGCGACAACAACATTCCGAGGACGATGAGGCGTCGTGAGCGATCGTCGAGCACGTGCCGCGTCCAGATCTCGCCCCACGCGTAGCGCGTGATCAAGTCCTGAAACTCGGCGTTGAACGCATCGACAGACTTCAAGCGACCTTCGACGTACTCGCGTCCGAGCGCTTCCTTGCGCCGCTCGAGTCCGACGTCATAGCGATCGCGTTCCGATTCGACGTCGCCGGTGAGCAGGAATCGCAGCATCGCGTCGACGAAGCGACCGGGCGCTTCACCGATTGCGATATGCGCGTACGGCAATTCGACGATGAGCGCGCCCGCAATCGATTGGGCGATCGCCTCGCCCTGCTCCTTCGGCGTTGCGAGATCGTGCGTCGCAGTGATGACCAGCGTCGACACTTGGATTCGCGAAACCAGTGTCGTCAAGTCCATGTCGCGAATCGCTGCACAGCAACCGAGATATCCGATCGGATCGGTGGCGAGCAACGTCGAGCGCGCGCTGGCCACACGTGGAGGCTTTTTCTCGATGAACGGCGCGGTGAACCAGCGCCCGATCACCGCATCCGCGATCGCAGCCATACCCCC
>DATLOI010000195.1:0-16554 GCA_035536295.1 Casimicrobiaceae bacterium | reverse complement strand
CGCATCCAGAGCTATTCGTGGGCGTCGTGCTCGATGCCGACACCTATATGAATCCGTTTTTCAACGGCGAGCAATGGTTCGATTACAACCCCGGTACGTTGCGCCAGTTTCGCGAATGGTTGCGCGGGTCGGGGCCGTATGGTGCGCAGCAGCCACGCGGCGCGCCGGATCTGCAAGGCTATCGACGCGAGCGAACGTTGTCGCTGGATGAGGTCAATCGGCTTGCCGGAGCGCGCTGGATGTCCTGGGAGGAAGTCGATCCGCCGCGCCGCTTTCCGGGCTCGCCGCGCGATGCGTTACCCACGGACGGGCGCGCGTACTGGGACGACCCCTGGTACAACGAGTGGGACGTGTTTCGCAAGCACTTGGTCGACTTGCACTACGACGAGTTGTCACGCTGGGTGAACGAGGCGGGCATTGCTACCGATCGCATTTTCTCGGCGCAGGGATTTGCGGCGCCCTACGGTCGCAATCGACCCTTCGCGTTGCGCGTGACAAGCACGGGACAGAACTACGATTCCGCCGGCATGTCGCTTGAAGGCGCGAAGCCGAGTCACGGCCATTTGGGCGCGATTCTCTACGGCCGCGCGGCAGAGAACGACATTGCTACCGAGAACGGCAAGAGTCTGTTCTACAACTTCGCGAGCGTCGATCCCGCCTGGGGAGTCGTCGAATTCTCGATCGCCGAGCTCAATCGGCCCGACGATGTCGCGACGTACGCGCGCGCGTATCGATCGTTTCGCGACGTGTTCAACTTCGACGGCCGGTTCGTGACGCCGATGGCGTGGAACGGCTCGCGCGGATCGGAGGCGGGGAAGCCGGGTTACCGGCCACACACCGCGTGGCGCGAGACGCCGGCCGAAGAGGCGATGAAGGATTTCGCGCGCTCGCATGCGGGTGTCGCATCGGGTTCGAGGCTGTGGACGTTCGGTACTGCGCGATACGCGAGCGACGACGGGTGGACGGCAGAGCGGGCGACGGTTGTTGCCCAGCCGGGCCGCCTGATCGTGACGCCGACGTCAGGCGACATTGCGCTGCTGTCACCACGTGATCAGATGGTGCGTCCGCTCGTGCATCGAAGGCTTCACATGCTCGGTCCGGCAGGATCGATTCGTTCAATGGTCGTCAAGGTGAAGATCGATTCGCACGACGAATGGGTCACGCTGTCGCGAAGCGCTGTTCGTCAGACTGCACGCGGGGCGTATGACGCGAAACTGATCTGGCCGGTAAGCGCATCGCGTGGGACGATCGCGACGGCGCTTCGTATCGAGCTCGAGCTCGCTTCGCAAGCGCCGCTTACGATCGAGCGAATTGCATTGACGCGGTAATGCTTTAGCGCCGCAAAAGGCGCACAAGCTCGCCGGTGCTGCGCCAATGCGCACCGCACACATAGCGCGGCAGCAACCACGGCGATGCATCGTCGGTCACGTGCCTGGGCTCGGTCGTGAACGCTGCGCGTGTTCCGGTGTGTGCGTAGCCGCGCGGAAAATAATCGTCGACCAGGAATGCGTTGCTTTCGCCGTACGGATAGGCGAACAAATCGACGGCCGGATTGGGCGCAACGCCGGCAATGTAGTCGCGCGCGCGACGAACCTCGAGATGCGCGACGTCATGATCACAAATCGTCTTGAATGTTCCGGTCGTGCCGCGCGATGCCGC
Source organism: Casimicrobiaceae bacterium (assembly GCA_035536295.1). Lineage (GTDB taxonomy): Bacteria > Pseudomonadota > Gammaproteobacteria > Burkholderiales > Casimicrobiaceae > VBCG01. The sequence goes on along the minus strand of DATLOI010000195.1, from coordinate 14,895 downwards.
TTCGGACGAGGCGGGATGGTTGTGATCCCAGCCATGGTTCGCAATGCCGAACAGTCCCGACGCGACGGCCGCTTGCCACCAGCGTTCGCCGAACCTCCCGCGACCGAGCAGGCAATCGCGGTCCAGCTCGGCGCGCGCGGTCGGCGAGGCGATGACAAACGATGTCACCGATAGCGTCGGCTGGCGATTTCCACCGCGCTCCGCGATGAAGTCGCGCAGAACGTTCATCATGCTGCGCTGAATTCCATGCTCATCGAAGACAAGATCCTCGTAGTCGAAGTCGGTGCCGTCGTCGAGCGTAATCGCGACCGCTTTTTCGGGGAGTGGAGCGCCTTCGAGCACCGCCGCGACGACGTCGACGAGCGGCACGATCCGATAGCCGCCATCGTCGATGACGCGAAGGTCTTCGGCGAGCGCCACGTGATCGTTGCGGGCGTAGTCGTTGCCCGCGACGTTGGTGGCGTGATAGGTGAGTACGGGGACGGGCTGCACGTTTTGCGAGGGTGCGCGGAAGCCGCTGCTACGGTCTCGCGAGCCGGCGATTGTAACGGGGCGATCGGCTATCATTGCGACTTTCCGACGCTTCTCGCGGCCAGCCTTGCGCCGACTCGCTTCCCCTCGCTGAATTCGGCTTCACGAGGCCGCGCCGCCCCATGCCGATGTCAATTCATTCAGTCCGTGCGGGAGCGCTGATCGCGATTCTCGCTGCAGGAGTTGCCTGTGCGCAATCGCCGGCAAGCGCCGATCCGGTGCTCGTCGAGAATGCGAGCGTTTCGGTTCGCAAAAGCGATTTCGACTTGGAGCTCGAGCGTCTTCCCGCCGATATCCGCCCGGGATTTGCAACGAACGAGCGGCGCGTCAACGAGCTTCTGCGACGCATGCTGATCGAGCGCACGCTGGCCGCGCAGGCTCGCACCGAGAAGCTCGATCAAGCGCCGTCGAACGCCAAGCGACTCGCTACCGAAATCGAAAAGCTGTATGCGCAGTTGAAGCTTGCGCAGATCGAGGACGCAGCGGCGGCGGAGTTCGATGCCAACCGAAGCAAGTGGGAGCTGCGTGCACGCGAGCTCTACACCGTCGATCGCAAGAAATACGAGACGCCCGAGCAGCTGCAGGCTTCGCACATCCTGTTCGACATCAAGACACGTTCGTCGGACGACGCAAAAAAAATGGCGACGGAGGCGCGCGCAAGGATCGTCGCAGGCGGTGACATGAACCAGCTTGCGCGCGAAGTCTCCGATGATCGCAGCGCGCGCACGAACAACGGGCGGCTGGACTGGTTCGCGCGAGCGGAAATGGATCCGGCGTTCGCGAACGCGGCGTTTGCGTTGAAGTCGCCCGGCGATATCTCCGAGCCGGTGCAATCGAGCTTCGGCTGGCACGTCGTGCGCCTCGATGCGCGCCGGCCGGCAGTGCAGCGAAGCTTCGAAGACGTGCGTGACATCATCCTGAACGAGGCGAAGCAAAAGCAAGTCAACGACGCGCGCGAGGCGTGGATTGCGAAGCTTCGCAACGACTCGTCGATCCGGGCGAATCGTGAGGCGATCGACGCGCTCGTGGTGCGCACCGACGCGAGCCAGTTGCGTCGCCAACAAGAGTCCGGTCCGGGTGGCGCGCCGCCCCGCTGAATTCGCGCGTGAGCGCGGGGGAAGCCGCTTGAGCGCGGGCGACGCTTTGTCACGATGAGGTCGCACGCGATTTCGCAGACACTGGTCGACGCGCCTTCCGGTGCACGATCGACCGGTGCGCGCATTCGCGCTCTGACACGCAACTTCTTCGAGCGTGAGGTGCGCATTCGGTATCTCGGCAGCTCGACGGGTCTTCTTTGGGCGATCATTCATCCGCTCGCGCTGCTGGGTGTCTACCACTTCGTTTTCACCAGCGTGTTTCGCGCACCGAGCTTCGGCACGCAAAGCTTTCTCGCCTTCGTCGCGGTCGCTCTGTGGCCATGGCTTGCATCGCAAGAGGCGATCTCGCGCGCGACGGTTAGCTTGGCCGGTTACTCGGGGCTGATACGCAAAGCGGCGTTTCCGCAGGAAGCGATCGTTTACGCCTCGCTCGCGGCTACATTCACGATTCATCTTTGCGGTTATCTGGTCGTCCTCGTCGTGCTGCGGGCATTCGGTGAGCCGATCCGCTTTGAAGGTTTGCTCGTTGCGCTACCACTCTGGCTGGTGTTGCTGGTGGGCGTCACCGGACTCGCGCTGTGTCTTGCATCGCTGCAGGTTTTCGTGCGCGACGTCGAGCACGTGTTGATACCGGTGTTGATGATTTTCATGTACGTGACGCCGATTCTCTATCCGTTGGCGCTCGTGCCACAAACCATGAAACCCTGGGTGGCCGCGAATCCGTTCGGATGGTTGGTCACGCGAATGCGCGATGCGCTGCTCGACGGCAACCTTGCTTTTCGATTCGGTGACGCGATTGCGCTCGTCGTTGCGCTGGCCTTGTTCGCGGGCGGACTGTGGATGTTTCGCCGACTTGCACCGCACTTCGAGGACTTCATCTGATGTCATTGTTGACGCTCGAAGGAGTCGGCAAGGATTACCCTCGTCTCGACACGCGGGGCGGGCGGCTCAAGATCGTCGCGGAGCTTTTGCGAGGTCGCGCTCCGACGAACGTCTTCCGCGCGCTCGATTCGGTGTCGTTGTCGATGAAACGCGGCGAGTCGTTGGGAATCATCGGCGAGAACGGCGCAGGCAAATCGACGCTTTTAAAAATCGTCGCCGGTGTCGTCAAGCCGAGTCGCGGCAGCGTGACCGTCAGCGGAAGCGTGGCGGCGCTACTCGAGCTCGGCTCGGGCTTCCATCCCGAATACAGCGGCTACGCGAACATCGATCTTGCGGCCGCGTTGCTCGGGCTTGCGCCCGAAGAAATTGCCGATCGCCGCGACCAGATCATCGAATTCGCCGACATCGGCGATCACATCCACGATCCGATCAAGACATATTCGTCCGGGATGGTGGTGCGACTCGGCTTCGCTGTCGCCACGGCATTGGAGCCCGACATTCTGATCACCGACGAAGTGTTCGCGGTCGGTGATGAATCGTTCCAGAAAAAGTGCATCGCCTGGATGGAGCGCTATCTTGCCGGCGGTGGTACGCTTCTGTTGTGCTCGCACAGCATGTATCACGTGCAGAAGATGTGTGCGAAGGCGTTGTGGCTCGATCACGGACACGCGCGTGCGTATGGCGACGCGGCGCTCGTTGCGCGCGACTATCTTGCGTTCCACGAGCAGAAGCTCGCGCAGCATCTTGGTCGTGCCGAGATTGTCACGGGTGAATATCTGGTGACTTCACTCGTCGTTTCGCCAGTGGGCGATTCCGTCGAGGTTGATGCCGCGCGAGGATTCGACGTGCGCGTCGAGGTGCGCTCGCCCGACGCGCGTCCGCCGGTCGTCGCCATCGGCGTCGTTCGTGCCGATGGAACTCCCGTGTATGGAACAACCAGCGAGGTCGACGGCGCAACGCCGGAGCAGATCGCGCCGGATCGCTTCGCGTTCGTCGTGCGCTTCCGGTCGCTGCCGTTGTTGCCGGGTCACTATCGCTTGCGCGCGCATGCGGCCGATCCGGAAGCCATGCGCGTTTTCGATCATCACGAGGCGCCGTTCATTGTTGCAGGCACCACACGCGAGCTCGGGTTCTGTCGCTTGCCGCATGCGTGGGCGGACGCACCGACGCGCAACGCATCGTGAGCGAGGTCGCATCGATGCTGCTTGCGCGCTCGCGCCTCGGTTGCGAATGGCGCGCGTTCGTCGAGCTTTGGTGGTGGCCGCTGATCGTTGCACTGCTGCCTTATCGTTCGGGACTTGCTGTTGCGCGCTTCGTTTCGCGACGCTTGCCGCTCTACGACGAAGCCGCGCGAATGGGACTCGCTGCGTATCGCAGTGTTGCTGCGTGCGCTGACGAGCGCACATGGCTTGCCGACTTCCGATTCTCGAAGCTCATCGATCACGCCGACCTGTTCTGGGCGGTGACGCGCAGTGAATCATTTCTGCTGAAGCAACTCGCGCCCTCTTCCCAGGCGTTGCCAGCGCAATCGCTGCTGGTCATTTCGTTTCATTATGGACAGGGCTTGTGGCTGATGCGCTGGCTTCGCGCGCAGGGTGTGCGTCCACGCTTCCTGTCGGTTCCATCGGTGCGCGCAGGCGCCGACTCGACGTTGATGTTTCTGTACGGCCGCTTGCGCATTCGCGTTGTCGAACGACTTGCCGGCGTCGCTCCCATCTTTCTCGGTGGCGCGCGCCGAAGCATTCGCGACGCGCTGGCGGCTGGTGAGACCGTGTATGGATTGGTCGATGTGCCGGTGAAGCGAGTTGCCGGCGAGACGGCAAATGCAAAACTATTCGGACACGCGGTTCGCCTGCCGACCGGCCTTCTGGATTCAGCTCGCGGCGCGCACGTCAAAGTGGCTGTGTTGACGAGCCGGCTTGCTGCGACGGGTCGGCGGGCGATCGATCTCGAAATATTCGAAGATGCCGATGCGCTCTCGATCAATACGCTGGTAGCTTCGCTCGAGCGCCGCATCGACGAAGATGCGCCGGCGTGGCACTTCTGGAATCTCTGGAACGCGTTTCGCGCATGAGCGACATTGCCACGCGCGCTCTGTACATCGACCTGCTGAAGCGCGCACTCGCGAATACGATCTACGCCGATGCGGCCAGATCGGCCGAAGGCGGCGTGCTTGCGCACGATGCTGCAATGCGTGAGAGCGGCAGCGACTGGCCGCTCGTCGCTCACACGATGGTGGGAATGCAGCGGCTCGACAACCTCGCGCGATGCTGTGCGACGGCGATCGAGGAGGGCATCCGTGGCGACTTCATCGAGACCGGTGTGTGGCGTGGCGGTGCGACGGTGCTCATGCGCGGCGTGCTGAAGGCGTACGGTGATGTTTCGCGCATCGTCTGGGTCGCGGATTCGTTCGAGGGATTACCGACTCCTGACGCGGAGCGCTACCCGGCCGATGGCGGGGATCGACATCACGAGCTCGACTATCTACGCGTGAGTGAAGACCAGGTGCGCGAGACGTTCAGGCGCTATGGCCTTCTCGATGATCAAGTGCGCTTTCTCAAAGGATGGTTTCGCGATACGCTGCCGCGCGCGAGCATCGAGCGACTCGCGGTGCTGCGTCTCGACGGTGACATGTACGAATCGACGCAGGATGCACTCGATGCCCTTTATCCGAAGCTTTCGACGGGGGGATTCGCGATCGTCGACGATTACGGCGCGATCCCCGCGTGCAAGGCCGCCACCGACGATTATCGACGGCGACACGGCGTGCGCGAGCCAATGCAGTTCATCGACTGGACCGGCGTGTTCTGGCGAAAGGTGGCCGATTGATCTACAGGCGCGAATTCAATGCGCTAGGCGGCGATTCGCTCGCGAAGCTCGCGCGCTGGATTCGCCCGGGTAGTCGCGTGCTCGAGCTCGGCGCAGCGTCCGGCTATTTCACCGAGTACTTGAAAAAGCAGCGATGCGAAGTGGACATCGTCGAAGTCGAAGCTGAAGCGGCACGGGAAGCCGCCGTGCATGCGCGACGGACGATCGTCGCCGATCTCGATCAGGACACTTGGCTCGCGGAGCTTGGCGACGAGCGCTACGACGTGATCGTCTGCGCCGACGTGATCGAGCATTTGGGCGATGGGGTGCGACTGATCGCACGCTTGCGCGAACGACTCGCCGAGCGCGGCGAACTTCTGTTGTCGGTGCCGAACGTTGCGCACAGTGCGATCATCGCCAACCTCCTCGACGAGCGCTTCGAGTACGGGGGGGAAGGGCTACTCGATCCGACGCATGTTCGCCTCTACACCTGGCGATCGATCGATCGGATGCTTGATGACGCCGGTCTTCACGTGAAGGAGTGGGACTGTACGGTCGTCGAGTTGTTCGACACCGAGTTTCGCGTGCGGATCGAAGCGATGGCACCGGCAATACGCGAAGCGCTCGCTGCGCGACCGCATGCCTGCGTCTATCAATGGTTGGTGCGCGCCGGCGTCGAACCGACCGCGGTGCTGCCGTCGCTTCCGGACTCGGCAAGCACGCAGCACATTCCGGTGCGCCTGCTTTGCGCGAATGACGAGGCGACATTGTCGCTCGAGCAGGCGTTGGCACGGCGATTACCAATCGGTGGCGGCCCCGTACGACTCGAATGGCGGCTTCCATCTAGCGCGCAGGCGTTGCGATTGCTCCTGGCCGATCGCATCGGAGTGATTGGTTTGCGCGCAATGGAGATGTACGAGGGCGACTTGCTCATCTGGTCCAGCAGCGAACGAGTCCAGCCGTTGCGCTTGTCCACGTCTTGCATACCGGTCGGCGAGGATCGGTTCGCGCTGGTCGCGCCGGATGCATGGATTGCGCCGGTTGCGCCGCGCGAGCTTCTCGCTCGTGCCGATCGCGTGACTGCAACGGTCGAGTGGTCTGAAACGATCGCGTATGAAGGCGGATTCTCGGCGCTGCGGAGCCTTGCGGCAGCGATGCAACGCTGCGTCGACATCACGATGAGTGATCGGGACGTGATCACGTCGCTCACACGCGAGCGCAACGACGCGCTGACGGCACACGTCGCCATGCTGGAAGAAGCTCGCCGCGCAGTGGCAATGCGTAACGCCGACGTGGAGAGCCTCGAGCATTCGGTCGATGCCTACCGCAGCGAGAATGAACGGCTCGAAGCCGCGCTGAACGCGCAGGAGCGCATCATCACCCATCGCCAATCGCTGCGCTGGTGGCTTTCGCTGCCGATGCTGCGCGCCAAATGGTGGCTGCACAAGGCAAAGGCGCGCTGATGGCAATCGACGTCGTCGTCCCTGTCTACAATGCACCGCAGGACGTGCGCAAGTGCGTCGAGTCGGTGCTGGCACACACGAGTGTCGCGCACTCGCTCGTGCTGATCGACGACGCATCGACCAACGCCGGTGTGCGAGAGTATTTCGACGAGCTCGCGCAGCGGCAGTTGCCGCACCTCGTGCTGCTTTACAACGAACACAACCTCGGGTTCACCGGCACCGCGAATCGCGGCATGACGCGCTCCGATGCCGATATCGTGCTGCTGAACTCCGATACGATCGTCACGTCCGGATGGCTCGATGCGTTGCTGCGTTGCGCAGCCTCGGACGAGCGCATCGGGACGATCACACCGTTCTCCAACAACGCGGAGATCGCATCGTTTCCGAAGTTGTGCGGCAATCATCGCTGGCCCGACGATGTGGATCCCGAGCCGCTGCGTGCAGCGATCGCGCAAGCGGCCGTGCCCTGCTATCCGGACATTCCAACCGGTGTCGGCTTTTGCATGTTCGTGCGACGTGCGCTGATTCGTGCAATCGGCACGTTCGATGCGGCGTTCGGGGCGGGTTACGGGGAAGAGAACGACCTTTGCATGCGTGCGCAGGCGGCTGGATGGCGCAACGTTCTTTGCGACGATTGCTTCGTGCTGCATACCGGCGGGCGATCGTTCGATGGCGCCAAAGCGCATTTGACGGTGCATAACAGCGTGCTGCTGAATGCTCGGCATCCCCGTTATTCGGAGCTCGTCGCCGATTTCATTGCGCGCGACCCATTGTCTGCGTTGCGAGAGGCTGCACGTACGGCTTTCGATCGAATGCACGGCCCGAAGCTCGGCGTCCTACACATTCTGCACGGAGGCGGCGGGACCGAAGCGTACGTTCGCTCGCTCGCTCGGGCGACCCAGGGCAGCATTCGCCATACGCTCGCGACGGTGCGCGCGGACACGTGGAACGTCGAGGAGCTACGCACCGATGGCAGCGTCATGCACTGCCAGTTCGCGCGCCGCGACGACGAGGCGCCGGAAGATTTTCTGCGCATGGTCTGCGCGGTGTACGGGGCGAGCGTGGTGCACGTCCACAATATTTCGGGCAGTCGCGAGCAATTTCAGCGCGCGCTGCCGGTCATGACAATTCCGTACGTCATCACCGTTCACGATCTCAACTTCGCCTGTCCGACGATCACGCTGCACAAGCCCGACGGTTTTTTTTGCGGTGGCGTCACCGATCCCGTCGAATGCAATGCATGTCTTGGCGCACAGCGCGGGTACGAGGGGATCGACATCGTGCGCTGGCGTGCCGATCACGCTCCGATCGTCGCCGCGGCGGCAGCGGTGATCGCGCCATCGCGCTGGGCTGCGAGCTTGTTGCAGCGCTACTTTCCCGACGTGCATGTTCATGTTGTCCCACACGCACTTTCGCAGGCAAAGGCGCGACATGCGGTGCAAGTCGTGCTGATGCCGGCGGCATCGTGGTCGACGGTGGCCATCGTCGGTGCGATTGGTCCGGACAAGGGCGCGCGACGCGTGGAAAAGCTGGCCGCGCTCGCAGCGGCGCGCAATGCGCCGGTTCGCTTCGTCGTCATCGGTTATCTCGATCGCCGCTCGAACGCCTGGCAAAGCGAGGACGGCCGACTCACCGTGCACGGTCGCTACGATGCGCGTGATCTACCAAAACTGTTCGAGTATTACGACGTGTCGCTCGTTCTCTACCCTTCTTCCGGGCCCGAGTCGTTTGCATTCACGCTATCGGAAACGTGGTCCGCGGGTCGGCCTGTGCTCGTGCCACCGATCGGCGCGTTGGTTGAGCGCGTCACGGAAACAGGTGCTGGTTGGGTGATGAGCGATGACGAGTGGCGCGACGAATCGATGATGCTCGATCGTGTGGTTGCACTCGTTTCGCGTCATGCAACGGAGGATTTGGAGGCGACCGCGCGGCGGGCGAGTGCCGTTCAGCTGCCGACGCTAGCGTCGATGGTCGATGCAACCGTGGACATTTGGCAGAAAGCTGCGGGCAGTGCTCGTGTAACGCATGTTCCGATCGAGCCTCTGCGTGTTGTTGAAGCATACGGCTATCGTCGCTGGGCTCCGCCAGCCGATGTAACGGACGCGCCACCACTACCCGTAGCGGAGCGAAGCGCTGCAACGCGTCGGTCACGCATCGGTCGAGTGCTGCGTCGCTTGATGGCGGTGTACCCGATCGACGCACCCAAAACAAGGTCGCGTTGATGGAGGGGGGTGCTTACGCGGAGTGGCTACAGCGTGGTCGCGTGCATCAATGGGAGAATCGGCCGGTCGATGCGATGCTGTGTTTTCAGCGCGCTGCCTCGCTCGCGCCCTCCTCGGCGGATGCGCGCTTTCTGCTGGGCGAAGTGAATTGGCAGCTCGGTCGCATCGCGTCGGCGGTTGCGGCGTGGCGCGAAGCGGCGCGCATCGCCTCCGATCATTTGGCCCCTCAGCTTGCCCTCAGCGAGGCATTGCTGGCCCTCGGCGATGTCAACGGAGCGTTCGATGCGGCGCGGGAAGCCCTGCGAATCGCGCCCTCCGATCGTGACGCCAATGTTCTTCATGCCATCTCTGCGGTCGCGAGCGGTCGTGATGCGAACGCCATGGGTGCGCTGTCGACGTGGATTGCCGGCGACGTCAAACGATTGGCTGCCGCCGCTCCGGGCGGAACGTTGGCGAACGTGCTGGTTGCAAGGTCGGATACGCCGGGAGCAAGCGAGGTGCTGGCGGCGCTCGTCCCGCATGTCGAGACGATTGCCTTCGCATTGCTGGTTCCGCTCGCGCGCGCCGCGCTGGAAGCCGATGCAGCGGGGCTGCTTCGCGATGCACGCGATTCGATCCTGCGCGCGGCGCTCGAGCGGAATGTCGCGGAGCGTGACATCGACGTCTTGCGTTCGCTGGCTACCGAATACGAACGCGGCGGACAACCCGATGCCGGACGTCGCCTCGCATCACGATACGCACAAGCCTGCGTTGCCTTTGCTCTGCCCGGGCCGCCGCTCGATTGGCCGCGAAGGCCTGCGCCGCCCTCATTTCGCGTTCAGGTCTTGCTTGCCGCAGACAATGGTGCGCGCGCTGTCGCGATGCTTGCGAGGATTGCAGCGAAAGTGCGCGATGTCGACTGGACGTTGCTCATGCCGGCCGGCGCGCCGATCGCGATCGACGAGGTCGCATTTGGCGCGCCCGTCGTGCGCAATTTGCCGAACACTGTCGACGCCGTCGTCGCCAGGGCCATTGCGCAGGACGCTCCCGATGTGCTGATTGACACCGCAGGTCTTCGGCTCGCGTCGGGACCGATGCTCGCGCTGCATCCGGCGCCGGTCATTCTCGCGGCGGCTGTCGATGGCGAAGCACACGCGCCGCCGCTCGTGGACGACGTGCTCGTTGACAATGCGGCGATCCTGATCGAGCGACTGGAAGCGATTCGTGCGCAAGCCTTGCGGCGTCCTCGCGGTGATCTTTCCGCTGCGGAAGTCCTGCAAAGCCTCGATGCGGCCATCGATGCACATCGCAATCGAAGCGATGACGCGATTGCGATTTACGATCGCATTCTGGCCGATCAACCGGATCACGCGCAGTCGTTGCATCTTCTCGCGTTGATCAGGCGCGACGCCGGCGATGGGGAAGAAGCGAGAGAGCTGCTCGAACGTGCGCTCGCTCGCTCACCAATGTACATCGACGCGCGCGCGGCCGCCGCGCGGCTCGCCCGCGATAACGGGCGCATCGACGAGGGAATGTCGCTCGTCGATGCGGGCCTGGCCGCCAGCCCGCGGTCGGCAACGCTGTGGGCTGTCAAAGGAGAGATCGAGCTCGCGCGCCACGACGGCGTTGCGGCGGAGAAGGCGTTCACGCAAGCGCTTGCGCTGCGGCCCACCGACGCGGAGGCACATTACAACTTCGGCGTTGCGATGCAGAAGCAGCGACGTCAGAACGACGCCGCGCGCGCCTACCAGCGTGCGCTCGTTTTCGATGCAGGCTTCGCTGATGCTCACTTCAACCTCGGCGTTTTGTTTCAGGAAAGCGGTGCGGGCAACGCAGCCATCTCGGCCTACCGCGCAGTGCTCGAGCGCGATCCGCGGCGTGTCGCGGCGTATCGAAATCTCGGTGAAGTTCTGCTGAGCAACGGGCGCATCGACGAGTGGCTCGCCAATTTCCGACGCTTCGAAACGCAGTGTCCCGATTCGCTTTCACTCGCGGTGCTGGCACTCGAGGCGTGCCAGTATGCGGCCGATTCAGCCGGCCTCGAGCACTATCTCGAGGGACTGCGTCACGAGCGGTTCGATGCGGGCGACGCGTTCGAGCTCGTGGATTCGCTCGAGCAGCTGCTTTATCTCCTTTTGTTTTTTGATGTCGAGCCGCAAATGCTACACCGGTTTGCGAAGACCTACGACGCCACGGCGCCCAAAGTCTATGGCGCGCGCGTTGCCTTGCGCGACGCGCGCTTGCCGGGGCGCATCAGGATAGGGTACTTGTCGGCCGACTTTCGCAATCACGTGATGGGCAAGATGATGTGGCAGGCCATTCGCCATCACGATCGCGATCGCTTCGCGGTTCACTGCTATTCGCTGTCGTCGGCGCGCGACGATTGGACCGAGCGCTTTGCCGCTGCTAGCGACAGTTTCGTCGATTTGCACCGACTGGACGAGCGCGACGCGGCACTGCGCATCGCCGAAGACGATATCGACGTTCTGGTCGATCTGTCCGGTCATACGCGCGGCGGCAAGCCCGGCATTCTTGCGTTGAAACCCGCGCGTGTGCAGATCACGCACGTTGCGAGTGCGGGCAGTGTCGGTTTGAAGGCAGTCGACTTCAAGCTGACCGATGACTATGCCGACATCCCGGCGAATCAAGAGACGATGATCGAGCAGATGCTGTCGATGCAGGGGTGCGTCTATCCCTGGCGACACGTCGATCCTGCGGGCGCTCACCCTTTCACGCGCACCGCACTTGGACTTGCCGCTGATGCAGTCGTCATCGGCGCTTTCGTGTCACCGATGAAGTTGTCACGCCGCTGCCTCTCTCTGTGGCGCGAGATTCTCGTGCGCATCCCCCGCGCAAAGCTCGCGCTATCGCCGATGCGCGCTGAGCTGCGGCCGGTGTTGGAGCGCGTCTTCGCGGCGGGCGGAATTACGCACGAGAGACTCGTCTTCTTTCCGCAAGGACGCGACGATTCGCAGAATCTCGCGCGTTATGCGAGCGTCGATTTCGTGCTGGACCCGATGCCGTTCGGCGGCGTCAACGGCGTCATCGAGCCGCTCGACGCGGGAGTGCCGGTCGTGACACTGCTCGGCAAGCGACATGGCGAGCGCAGCGCGTATTCGATTCTCGCGAACCTCGGTGTGCGTTCGACCGTAGCGCATAGCGGTCGCGAGTATGTCGAGCTCGCAGTGCGGTTGGCAGACGACCGCGAGTTCATGCGGGCGACACGAAGCGCAATCAAGACACGCCTCGCAGATTCCGTTCTCGTCGACATGGTCGCGCACACGCGTCACCTCGAGGCTGCCTATCTTCGTGCGCTCGAGCTTGCAGCGCCGCAAGTGCTCGAGGCAGCGAATGCCTGAGCCGCGTCTGATCGCGATCGACACCGCGCTTCGCGCCGGTGACGCCTCATCGGCGAAACATTTGGCGGATGGTTTGATAGGCGAGGCGGCGATTGCAGCCGCCGATCGTGCACAGGCGTTGCTGCTGCGCTCCCGCGCTCATGAGCTGATGGGCAATCTGCTTGCTGCGATTGCGGATGTCGAGGGCGCACTGGCGCTGACCCCCAACGATGCGCGCGCCTGCAATGAGCTCGGCATTCTTTGCGCAGACGCACGCCAGCTCGACCGCGCGATCGAAGCATTCATGCGGGCAACGCGTCTCGATCCGCGCTATGCGCGGGCGTGGAACAATCTGGGCAATGCATTGCGTCAGGCGGGACGCGCAAGCGAAGCGGCGTCGGCATTTATTCGCGCTACCACTGCCGATCCCCGCTACGCGCTCGCCTGGACGAATCGCGGGATCGCGCAGCGCGATCTTGGGAACGACGACGATGCGGCGGCCGCGTTCGAGGCGGCGCTTGCGATCGATCCGGCGCAGCGTCTTGCACTGACCGCGCTCGCCGGCGTGCGACGCGCACATGGGCGAATCGACGAGGCCATCGGTCTCTATTCACGCGCGCTCGCGATCGATTCGCGCGACGCCAACGTGTGGCTCCTGTATGCGGGGACGGCAGCCGAGCGCGACGATTTGGATACCGTGGCGCGCGCGTACCGCGAGGCGGAACGGCGCGATCCGCGTCTATTGCGCGCGTTGTTCGGACGTTGTCTTACGCTGCCAATGGTCGCGTCGAGCGAGGCGGCGCGTCGTGGCGCACGCGATTCGTATTGGCATGGCATTGCGACGATCGAGCGCGAGTTGCCTCAACGGATGGCTTCGCTGTCGGCCGATGCCGCAGTCGACGAAGTTCGCTGGACGAACTTCCTTCTCGCCTACCAGGGCGAGAACGACCGTGAACTGCAAGAGCGTTTCGGCGATGCGATCGGTCGCGCGCTCGATCGCGCGGCGCCTGAGTGGCGCGCGCCGCTCAAACGCCGGCAGCGGCAGTCGCGCCGGTTGCGTGTCGCATTCGTGTCGTCCTTTTTCCGTGAAGGGACCGCCGGCCGCTATTTCGAGCATTGGATCACCGACCTGCCGGGTGACATCGAGGTTTTTATTCACCATCTGCAACCTGGCAAAGACGAGATCGCGCAGCGAATTGAAGCGCGCGCCGACACGTTTCGCGAGTGTCCGCGGTTTCGTCCGTCGCAGCTGGCTGCGCAGATTCGCGCCGACGCACCGGACGTCATCGTCTACCCGGAGCTTGGCATGGATGCAACGACGTTCGCGGTCGCGCACTTGCGGCTCGCGCCGCTGCAATGCGCCGCATGGGGACATCCGGTGACGAGCGGTCTCGCCACGATCGACGCGTATTTCACGAGTGAGGCGATGGAGCCTGCGAATGCGGACGCGCACTACCGCGAGCGGCTCGTGAGATTGCCTGGCATCGGCACGCGCTACGCGTGCCCGGCGCGACCGACAGCGTTATCTCGCAGCGAGCTTGGTATAGGCGACGATGTTCCGCTGTTTCTTTGGCCGCAATCGCTGTTCAAGATCACGCCGGACGATGACGCACTGCTCGCGCGAGTCCTTGCGGAGATTGGTGATGCGCGCATCGTCATGTTCGAGGGACGCCATCCTGCGTTGACGGCAAAGTACCTTGCGCGAGTCGACGCTGCGTGCGCAACGGCGGGCGTGTCCCGTGGCGATCGCATCATCGTGCAGCCGCAATGTCGTCACGATCGCTATCTCGCGCTCAATCTCGCGTGCGATGCCATGCTCGACACGCTGCGGTGGTCCGGTGGCAACACGAGTCTCGACGCGCTTGCATGCGGCTTGCCGATTGTCACGCTGCCTGGCTCGCTGATGCGCGCGCGGCAGAGTGCTGCGATGCTGACACTGGCGGGCGTGCCCGATCTCGTTGCTCGGGACGTCGATGACTATGTTGCCATTGCAAAGCGGGTGGCACGCGACCGGGAATGGCGCGCTGATCTAGCGCGACGAATCGAGTACGGATCGGCGAGAGTCTTCGACGATCGCGAACCCGTCGCTGCGCTTGCCAACTGGCTGTTGGAGAACGGTTAGCGCCGCAGCGCCTCGGCGACCTCGCTGACTACACTCGCCCAATCGCCCGGAGCGGGCTGGCGAAAAAGGTGCGCTGTCGGATACCAGTCGCTGTCGCTGCGCGACGTGCGCCAACGCCAGTCGCTCGCGAATGGCAGCAGTACGAACACCGGCTTGGCAAGCGCACCTGCGAGATGGACGATGCTCGTGTCGACACTGACGACGACGTCGAGCTCGTCGAGGAGCGCTGCGATTCCGTCGAAATCGTTACGCGCCTCGAGTTGCACCAGCGATTGCCGCGCCAACGGATCGTCGTCGTCGCCCTTCTGCAGGGAAAACCATTCGATGTCCGTAAGCGTGAACAGTGGCGCGAGCTGTACAAGCGGAATGGAACGGCGACGATCGTTGTTGTTGCGAGGATTGCCTGCCCATGCAAGTCCAGCCCGGATGCGACCTGGATGACGCGTGAGCTGC
>DATLOI010000194.1:0-4207 GCA_035536295.1 Casimicrobiaceae bacterium | reverse complement strand
ATTGGGTCGAGCGCATCGGCCGATCTATTTCAACGACTCCTGCACGTAGGTCGGGTTCACCGCAACGGCATAATCGGGCAGCTTCTTCTCGATCTGCTTTTGCGAAAGCTGGAAGTCCGCCGTCGCCGCAAGTGCTTTCGCCGCAACCGAGTTCGCACCGCCGCCGAGCCACTTCGATGCTTGCTCCTGCGCGGTCGGGAACGCGTACAGCGCGATGCTGCCCGGCACGTCTTCGGGCTTGCTGCCCGACCATTTCGCGATCGCCTTGACCTCGTTCGAATCCTTGGTGAACTTGGCCTTGTTCTTGCGATAGTTGTCGTCGGACGATGCGAGGAGCTTGACGAACTTCACCATGAACTCCTTGTTCGCTTTCGCCCAATCCTTGTTGACGACGTAACCGTCGAACGTGGCTTTGCCAGTTTTCTGCGAAATCTCACCGGACGTCATGATCACCGTGCCATCTTTTTTCGCTTCGGCAAGCACCGGATCCCAGATGAACGTCGCCTGAATATCACCGCGCTGCCACGCCGCGCGCACTTCCGGCGGACGCATATTGAGAATCTGCACGTCGGCCGGGTTCACTTTCGCCTGCTCGAGCGCGACCATCATGTGAAAGTGCGTCGTCGAGTTGAACGGCATCGCGATCTTCTTGCCTTTGAGATCGGCGATCGTTTTGATTCCCGAATCCTTCTTGACGACGAGCGCTTCGGCGCTGCCGATGTCGTCGAGAATCCAGAACAGCTCGAGCGGCTCGCCACGCGACACCGCCGCGGCGATTCCGGCTGAGCCGACTTCGCCGATTTGAACCGCGCCCGATGCCATCGCCTTGATGACTTCGCCGCCGCCGCCGAACTGCTTCCAGTTGACCTTGTAGCCGGTCATCTTCTCCAACTCTTTCGCTTCCTGCGCGACGCGATACGGTACGACCATGTCCTGATAGCCGATCGTCACTTCCTTGGCTTGCGCAAAAGCGAACCCGGCCGCGACGCTCAATGCGATCGCAACGGAACCACGGAACAGTTGTTTCATGCCACCTCCCTCGTAGTGATGCGTATCAAAGCGTTTGCAGCGTGCGACGCAGGGTATCGACGATCTCGTCGACATGTGCGCGCTCGGCAATCAATGGGGGCGCGACGATCGCCGTGTCGCCGGTCGCCTTGAGATGCAGGCCGTCGTCGAAGAGCTTCTTCTGATACGCATGCCCGCGGCGTCCCGGCGTGCCGTCGCCTTGCAGATCGATCGCGCCGAACATGCCGTAGCCGCGAATATCGACCACACCAGGAGCGTCGCGCAACGAAAAGAGACCTTCGAGGAAATACGGTGACAACTCGCGGCCGCGCTCGAACAGTCCCTCTTTCCTGTAGATGTCGAGCGTTGCGATGCCCGCCGCGCACGGCGCCGGATGTCCCGAGTACGTGTAACCGTGGAAGAACTCGATCGCGCCGTCCGCGGCCGCGGCCATGATCGTGTCGTGCACGCGCTCCGAAATAGCGACGGCACCCATTGGCTGCGCACCATTGGTGATGCCCTTGGCCATCGTCATCAGATCAGGCGTCACGCCGAAGCTTTGCGCAGCGAATGCATGGCCGGTGCGTCCGAAGCCGGTGATGACTTCGTCGAACACGAGCAGTATTCCGTGCGCATCGCAGATCTCGCGCAGACGCTTCAAATAGCCTTTCGGCGGAACGAGGCACCCGGTCGAGCCCGCGATCGGCTCGACGAAGCACGCCGCGATGTTCTCGGCGCCATACAGCGTCACGAAGCGATTCAGATCTTCGGCGAGATCAGCGCCAACGTCACCTTCGCCAGGCTTGAAGAAGTTCTCCTTCACATGCGTGTGGCGCATGTGCGCGATGCCGGGAAGTGTGGGACCGTAGCGGCGCCGATTGTTCGCAATCCCGGCGAGCGATACGCCACCGAAATTCACGCCGTGATAAGCGCGCTCGCGCGACACGAACATCGTGCGTCCGCCCTGGCCTTTCGCTTGCCAATAGGCGAGCGCGACTTTCATCGCGGTGTCGACGGCTTCCGAACCGGAGTTCGTGAAAAAGATGTGGTTCAGATCGCCCGGGGTCAACTCGGCGACGCGGCTCGCCAGCTCGAATTGCTTGGGATGTCCGCGCGTGAATGGCGCGATAAAGTCGAGCTCAGCCAGTTGACGGCCCACGGCTTCGGCGATTTCGGTGCGGCCGTGCCCCGCGTTGACGCAGAAGAGCCCGGACGAAGCATCGATCAGCCGATCGCCGCGCTCGTTCCAAAGATGCATGCCTTGCGCGCGCACGACCATCTTCGGCTCGCGCCGAAAGTCGCGATTCGGCGTGAATGGCATCCAGTACTCGTCCATCGAGATCGTTCGCTTGGAGGCTGCGTCCCGGTCTTGAATCGTCAGCTCGGAATGGCCCATCGGAATCTCCTTTTGCGGAACATGCAATGCTACACCTCGCCCGAAGTGCGAGTTGTCACGCGGGTCTCGCTCGAAGCTCTTGACGGCAGGCGCTGCGCGAGGCCAAATGACAGCGCAACCTCGCAAATCCGCCGGGAGCCCCCCATGTCCATTCGCTCGCTGCGCTCGATCGTCGCCGAGCAGAAAGCGCCGCTCGTCCTGCCTGCGTCGACGACAGTGACCGAAGCGGCCAAAAAAATGCGCGAAAACTCCGTCGGCGCCGCGATGGTCGTCGAAGGAACCCGTCTCGCAGGCATCTTCACCGAACGCGACGCCTTGTTTCGCGTGCTGGCGCACTCGCGCGATCCTGCGTCAACACCCGTCGCCGAAGTGATGACGCGCAATCCCCAGACGATTCATCCGGACAAGCCGTTCGATGAAGCGTTGCGGATGATGCACGAAGGGCATTTCCGCAATGTGCCCGTCGTCGAGGATGGTCGACCGCTCGGCATGGTGTCGGTGCGCGATGCGCTCGATCGCGATCTTCTGGAATTGCGCGAAGCGCTCGAGACGCGCGAGCTCGTCCGCGATTAGGGACTGGACGTGCGCATAGGAGTTCCGAAAGAGATCAAGGTCCTCGAGAATCGCGTCGGGCTGACGCCCGAGTCGGTGCGCGAAGTCATCGCGCACGGTCACAAGGTCGTCGTCGAGCACAACGCCGGGCAGGGCATCGGCATGGACGACGCTGCGTATGCGCGAGCCGGGGCGGAAGTCGCCGCGACGGCGAAGGAAGTGTTTGACGCCGCCGAAATGGTCGTCAAGGTGAAGGAACCGCAAGCCGGCGAGCGCGCGATGCTTCGCGAGGGGCAGGTGTTGTTTACCTACCTGCATCTCGCGCCCGATCCGGAGCAGGCCGCGGATCTCGTGAAAAGCGGCGCGGTGTGCATTGCCTACGAGACGGTGACCTCGCCGACCGGCGGATTGCCATTGCTTGCGCCGATGTCGGAGGTGGCCGGCCGCATGGCGGTGCAAGCTGGAGCGTATTACCTCGAGAAGCCGCACGGTGGTCTCGGCGTTCTGGTTGGAGGCGTGCCGGGTGTCGATCCTGCGAAGGTCGTCGTGCTTGGCGGTGGCGTCGTTGGCACGCATGCAATCGATATCGCGCTCGGCATGGGCGCCGATGTGTGGGTGCTCGATCGCAGCGTCGATGTGCTGCGCCGGTTGTGGACGCAGTTCGGCCGTCCATTGAATACCGTGTTCTCGACGCGCGACGCCGTCGAGCGGCATGTCGTCGCGGCGGATCTTGTCATCGGCGGCGTGCTGATACCTGGTGCGGAAGCGCCGAAGCTCGTATCGCGCGAGCTCGTGTCGCGCATGAAACCCGGATCGGTCATCGTCGATGTCGCGATCGATCAAGGCGGCTGCTTCGAAACGTCGCGACCGACGACGCATGCCGATCCCGTGTATGTCGTCGATGGCGTGACGCACTACTGCGTCGCGAACATGCCAGGCGGCGTGCCGCGCACGTCGACATTCGCGCTCAACAACGCGACGTTGCCGTTCGTGCTTGCGCTTGCGCAAAAGGGTTGGCGCCGCGCACTCGCGCAGGATGCGCATCTTCGCAACGGGCTGAACATCGCGTTCGGCAAGGTGACGTGCAAGCCGGTGGCGGAGGCGCTGGGTTATCGCTACGCGGATGCGATGTCGGTGCTGAATTAGGCCGCAATCCTTCAGACGTCGGAATTCGGCCCAAGTGCAGCCATAGCGCGAAATCGCCGACGACGTCGTTGACCGGCGGTGCAGTCCTTTTCCGGACATTCTTGG
>DATLOI010000193.1:0-41816 GCA_035536295.1 Casimicrobiaceae bacterium | reverse complement strand
GAAGTCGGTTACGGGTTCGAGGGTGTTCTAACCGACGCGACGAGCCGGCGCATCATCGCTGAAACGATCACGCCGCTGTTTCGACAAGGGCAGTTCGCGGCGGGAATCAACGCCGGTGTCGATCGCGTGATGGGTGTGGTCGGCAAAGGGCAGCCGTTACCGCCTGCCCAGCAACGCACGCAAAGCCGGCGTAGCAGTGGCATCGGGCTCGAAATGCTGCTCATCCTGTTGTTTGTCGTCGTGCCGATCATGGGCGGCATTCTGGGGCGCATCTTCGGCAAGTTTTTCGGCGCGACGATCGGCGCGGGAGTCGTCGGCGCCGCGGCGTGGATCGTCGCGGGCTCGATCCTGATCGCAGTCGCGGCGGCAGTCATCGGCTGGATCGTGCTCCTGTTCTTCGGCATGGGGAGTGGCGGTGGTCTCGTGCGTCCCGGACGACGCGGCGGCTGGTATGGCGGACCGTATATCGGCGGCGGCGGTTGGGGTGGCGGTGGCGGCGGAGGAGGAGGCTTCTCCGGTGGTGGAGGCGGCTTCGGCGGTGGCGGCGCTTCTGGTGGATGGTGAATGGTGTCCCAAGTCAGTAATTCGCTGTGCAAATCGGGCCAGTTCGCTCCCGGCCATTGTTGCCCCCGACGCAGCAGGTATTTAACCTGGCCGCGCGGCGGCGCCGCGGCCGGAAGCGAACGCGGCCCGTTTGCGTGGGAGCTGGCGTTCCTTCACACGGTGTTCAGCCAATCACTGACTCGGGACACCAGATGACCGGCCATCGCTTCTGGCGACATCTGATCACCGACGAGGCGGACGCGCGACGCACTTTTCCGCGCGAAGCGCTCGATCGCATCGAGCGGGCGATTGCGGCGGGGGAAGCGACGCACAACGGCCAGGTGTGCGTCGTGATCGAATCCGCGCTGCCGTTACGGCGCGTGGTGCGCAAGCTTTCGCCGCGCGAGCGCGCGCTCGAAGTTTTTTCGCAAATGCGCGTATGGGACACCGAGCACAACAACGGCGTGCTCGTATACCTATTGCTGGCGGATCGTGATGTCGAGATCGTCGCCGATCGCGGCATTCATGCGCGTGTCGGCGCCGCCGCATGGGAGTCGATCTGCCAACGGATGGAGCGGGCGTTTCGCGAAGGTTGCTTCGCGGAAGGGCTGGAGGGCGGCGTGCGCGAAGTGTCGGCGCTGATTGCGGCGCATTTTCCAGGCGGCAAAGACGATGTAAACGAGTTGCCCGATGCGCCGGTCGTGATCTAACCGCTCAATGTGGCTTATCCATCCCGATCAGATGCAGTGAATCGCTGCGCGCCTGGTTGCGCCTGAACCGCACGACCACCATCATCATCGACGCACTGACGAACAGGCCGAAGATCAAGATCACTGCCTTGATCGAAAGGTCCGCGCGAATCATCACAGCGTAGCCTGCGAGCATCGCGAGAATCGACAGGTTCTCGTTGAAGTTCTGCACGGCGATCGAATGCCCGGCGCCCATCAGCACGTGTCCGCGATGCTGCAACAGCGCGTTCATCGGCACGACGAAGAAGCCGGCAAGTCCGCCGATCAGCATGAGCATTGCGCAGGCCACGAGCACGTAATGGGGCACGACCAGCGGCGTCGCGCCAATCGCAAGCTCGAAAGAGCCCTGCGGCCCCATCGAGCGGTCGTACATCGCGAGCACCATGACGATGATTCCCATCGCGACGCCGACCGGAAGTATCGACGGAGATTTGCGCAGTGTGACCTTGGTCGCCGCGACGACTGCCCCGATCGCAATGCCAACCGCAACGACCGCCTGCAGAATCGCAGCCTGCGAAAGATTCATCCCGAGCGAAACCTCGGCCCATTTGAGCACGATGAACTGCAGCGTCGCGCCGGCGCCCCAGAACAACGTCGTCGTCGCGAGCGAGATCTGCCCGAGCTTGTCGCGCCACAAGAGATAAACACAGTGACTGAACTCGCGGATCAGAAACGCGACGTTGCGACTCGGAATGCGATGATCGACGCCGGTATCCGGAATGTAAAGATTGAAAACGGCGGCGATGCCATAGAACACTGCAATGACGATGATCGCGGCTTCGGACGGGGCGTCGATGAACGTATCGATGACCGGCATATCGAATGCGAGCAGCTTTTGCGAGACCGCGCGCGACACGAGTGCGCCGCCCAGCACCGTGCCGAGAATGATCGAACCGACCGTCGTGCCCTCGATCCAGCCGTTCGCCGCAACGAGCTGCCGCGGCGGTAACAGCTCGGTCAGAATGCCGTACTTCGCAGGCGAATAGGCGGCGGCGCCGAAGCCGACCACCGCGTACGCGGCGAGAACGGTGACATATTCCGCGACACCGGGCGGCGTGAGGAATGCATAGAGCAACATCATCACGCAACCCACGACCTTGATCGAGTTGGTGACGAACATCACGCGGCCTTTCGGCATCGAGTCGGCGAACGCGCCGACCCACGCCGCCAGCAACACGTATGAGATCACGAACACGAACTTCAGCATCGGCACCATCCATGCCGGGCCGGAAAGCTGAACCAAAAGTGCAATGGCTGCGACAAGCAGCGCGTTGTCGGCGAGCGAGCTGAAGAACTGCGCCGCCATGATCGTGTAGAAACCCGGCTTCATCGATTCGGGCTACGTTTTGATATGATCGTCATGGACGCGCGAGGGCGGCGCTTTATACCATGAGCGACGCAAAAATTGCGCCCCTCTGTCCTCCGGCGACGCCACGTTTCGCCGCCTATACCTCCCAACCGACGCACGCCGATGGCCCGCCCCCTGGTCGCGCAGATCAACCTCGCCGGACTGGAAGCGAACCTTGCCGGCGTGCGCCGGCGCGCGCCCGACACGCAGGTATTTGCGGTGGTGAAGGCCAACGCGTACGGACACGGCTTGCTGCGCGTCCTGCCAGCCTTGCATGACGCCGACGGCCTCGCACTGGTCGAGCTCGACGGCGCGGCACAGCTCCGCGATGCGCACTACACGCGCCGGATTCTTCTGCTCGAAGGCTTTTTCGAGGCGCGCGAGCTGCCCGAGATCGCGCAGCGGCGCATTGCGATCGTTGTACATCACATCGCGCAAGTGGAAATGCTGGAGCGTGCGGCGCTCGCCCGTCCACTCGAAGTATTCGTCAAGGTGAATACCGGCATGAACCGGCTCGGATTGGCGCCTTCCGACATCGTCCGAATCTGTGATCGGCTCTCGCGCGCGCCGTCGGTTGCGGTGTTGCGGCTGATGACGCATTTCGCGCGCGCCGACGAAGACGATGGCCTCGAGCGAGCCATCGCAGTGTTCGACGAAGCCTGCCGCGGGCTGCCTTATCCGCGCTCGCTCGCGAACTCGGCGGGTGTCATGCGCTTCAAGGAGGTGGGCGGCGACATCGTGCGTCCGGGCATCATGCTCTATGGTGCGACGCCATTTCCCTACGACACCGCGGCGATGCTCGCACTGACGCCGGTGATGACGCTGCGCTCCGAGCTCATCGCCGTGCGCGACCTCGCAGCGAACGAGAGCGTCGGCTATGGCGCGATGTACACCGCAGCGCGCGCGCATCGGATCGGCGTGATCGCATGCGGCTACGCCGACGGCTATCCACGCCACGCGCCAAACGGCACACCGGTGCTCGTATGCGGCAAGAAAGCTCGCATTGCCGGGCGAGTGTCCATGGACCTGATTACCGTAGATTTGACCGAAGTTCCCGAAGCGCAAGTCGGCAGCCCGGTCGTGCTGTGGGGAGAAGGGCTCCCCGTCGACGATGTTGCCGCGGCTGCGTCCACCGTGGGCTACGAGCTTTTGTGCGCAGTCGCGCCGCGCGTGCAAATGGTGGCCACGCGCGTTGGCCGCATCGATCTCGTCTTGTGAGTGGTGACGTCGGTGTCCCGGGTCAGTGATTCGCTGAACGATGTTCGAATGGACTACACCACCCGCGCAAACGGGCCGCGTTCGCTTCCGGGCGCGACGCCCCCACGCGGCCAGGTTCAACACGTGCCTTGCGGGGGCAACAATGGCCGGGAGTGAACTGGCCCGATTTGCACGCGAATTACTGACTCGGGACACTGTTGATGCTCGATGACCAGCTGATCGTCGTGACCGGAGCTGCCGGATTCATCGGCTCGAATCTCGTGAAGGGATTGAATGCGCGCGGGGCGCGCCGCGTGATCGCAGTCGATGATCTGACCGCGGGAGACAAGTTTCTCAATCTCGTCGACTGCGATGTCTACGATTACCTGGACAAGGACGAGTTCCTTGCGCGCCTCGAAACCGGCGATTTCGATGACGAGATCGGCGCGATCCTCCACCAGGGCGCGTGCTCCGACACGATGGAGCGCGACGGCCGCTACATGCTGCGGAACAACTACCGATATTCGGTGTCGCTGCTGGAGCACTGCCAGACCAACGATGTCCCGTTTCTCTATGCGTCGTCTGCGTCGGTGTATGGAGGCGGCAGCGTATTTCGCGAGGATCGCCGCAACGAGTCGCCGTTGAACGTATACGGCTACTCGAAGCTCCTGTTCGACGAGTACGTGCGCCGCACGCTCGCTGACCGAACGTCTCCGATCGTCGGATTTCGCTATTTCAACGTGTACGGCCCACGCGAGCGCCACAAGGGGCGCATGGCGTCGGTCGCGTTGCACTTTTTCGACGAGTACACGAAAGAGGGGCGAGTGCGCCTGTTCGAGGGCTCGGGCGGGTACGCCGACGGCGAGCAGCGGCGCGATTTCGTTCACGTCGACGACGTCGTCGCGGCGAACTTGTGGTTTCTCGAGCGGTCACGGCAGTCCGGCGTTTTCAATCTCGGCACCGGCAACGCAGCCACCTTCAACGCAATGGCAGCGTCGGTGATCAACGCGATCGAGTCGTGCAGAAGCGGTGCGCAGCGCGATCTTGCAACGCTGCAGCGCGAGCGGGCAATCGAATACGTTCCCATGCCTGCGGCACTTACAGGCAAATATCAAAGCTACACGGAAGCCGATTTGACCGCATTGCGTGGCGCAGGCTATGGGAAGCCGTTTCTCGATGTTGCAGCGGGTGCCGCACGCTACGTCGAAAGTCTAATGGCGCGCGGCTGATCACGCGCCGTAACGTTGTCTCCGCCGGCGCGTGCCGGTATCGATCAAGGGGACAACGATGCAACGCCTGCTTCTGGCAATCGCCGCATTCCTGATCTCGGCCGCGGCGGCCGCTGCGGTCAATCTCAACACCGCCACCAAGGACGAGCTCGTCGCGCTGCCCGGCATCGGGCCTGCCAAGGCGCAAGCGATCGTCGACTATCGCAATCAACACGGCCCCTTCAAGTCGATCGACGAGATCCGCAAGGTCAAGGGGATCGGCGAAAAGCTATTCGTGCAAATCAAGCCGGAGCTTCACCTGGGCGCAGGCAAGGCGCCTGCGCTGCAACCTGCCAAAGGCGACACGAAAGGCGAGAAAGGACAGGTGAAAAATCCGAACGTCGGAACGAGCGCAAAGGACGAGAAAGCGCGCAAATGAGACGCGAGGGGTACGCAGGTGAAGCGCGCAACAGGCGTCGCTTACAATGAACGCGCGTGCTTCGCCTGTGCCGGCGACCGCAATGCGACACGATGACCACGAGCCGCTACCAAACGCTCGCCGATACCGTCGGCAACACTCCACTCGTGCGCCTGCAACGGCTGCCGGGTGCGACGTCGAACGTGATTCTCGGCAAGATGGAAGGCAACAATCCGGCCGGGTCGGTCAAGGATCGCCCCGCATTGTCGATGATCGTCGAGGCGGAGAAGCGCGGCGAGATTCATCCCGGCGACACGTTGATCGAGCCGACGTCGGGCAACACGGGGATTGCGCTTGCCATGGTGGCTGCGATGCGCGGCTATCGGATGGTCCTGGTGATGCCGGAGAGCCTCTCGGTCGAGCGACGCGTGTCGATGACCGCTTACGGCGCCGAGCTGATTCTCACCTCGAAGGAAGGCGGAATGGAGAACGCGCGCGACGTCGCCGAAGCGATGGTGCGCGAAGGCAAGGGAAGGATGCTCGACCAGTTCGCCAATCCCGACAATCCGCTCGCGCACTATCGTGGAACCGGGCCCGAGCTGTGGGAGCAAACGGCTGGGCGCATCACGCACTTCGTTTCGGCGATGGGCACCACCGGGACGATCATGGGGGTGTCGAGCTATCTAAAGGAGCGCAATCCTTCGATCCAGATCGTCGGCGCTCAGCCCGCCGAAGGTGCAACGATTCCGGGGATTCGCAAATGGCCCGAGGCGTACATGCCTCGCATATTCGATGCTGCACGCGTCGATCGCACCGAAGTCGTGACGCAACACGATGCCGAGGAAACGACACGAAAACTTGCAAGCGAGGAAGGTATCTTCTGCGGCATTTCGGCAGGAGGGGCGTGCGCGGTCGCATTACGGGTGTCGCGTGAAGTCGAGAACGCGACAATCGTCTTTGTCGTCTGTGATCGTGGCGACCGCTATTTGTCGACCGGCGTTTACCCCACCGGACCGGCCTGACGATGAGCGACATGCAAGGCGGGAACGGAACCAGCGGCGCGTCGAGCGCACGCGCGCCGGTACTCGCGTTCGACATCGAAACGGTTCCCGACGTGCACGGGATCCGACGCACGCACGAAGTGCCGTCCGCCATGTCGGATGCGGATGTGCTGGCGTGGTACGCACAGCAGCGACGAACCGCGACGGGACGGGACTTCGCCCCGCACGCGCTGCAACGTGTCGTCGCGATTGCATGCGCCCTTCGCGAAGGGTCGCGCTTCAGGATCGCGTCGGTGGGCGATCTAGGTGACGACGAGCCGGAACTGATCCGGCGCTTTTTCGACATCCTCGAGGACAAGACGCCGCAGCTCGTGTCGTGGAACGGTGGCGGCTTCGATCTGCCCGTTTTGCATTACCGCGCGATGGTGCATGGCGTGCGTGCCGCGCGCTATTGGGACTGGGGTGACGAGGATCGCGACTTCAAGTTCAACAACTATCTCGGTCGCTATCACACGCGGCATCTCGACTTGATGGACGTGCTGGCTTGCTACCAGTCACGCGCGACGGCGAGTCTCGACACGCTGGCCAGGCTGTGCGGATTTCCCGGCAAGCTCGGGATGGACGGCGGGGAAGTCGCAGGCGCCGTAGCCGACGGCCGGCTTGCGGAGGTGCGAAGCTACTGCGAAACCGACGTTCTCAATACGTACTTCCTGTATCAGCGCTTTCGCTTGATGCGCGGGGAAATCGATGCAGGCGGCTATGCGGCCGAGCTCTCATTGGTGCGCGAGCGCATCACGTCTTCGGAGGCGGCGCATTGGAAGACCTATCTATCGGCGTGGGATGGCGGCGAGGAAGCAGGCGCAACGGTAACGGTCGAGCCTTACGAAACCGCTCGCCGCGAATGATCGGATCGCGATACGAAACGATAGCGCGAATGATCGGAATGACGATACGAAACGACTAGCCGCGGATGATCGGCAACGTCTCGTAGCGGCCGCCGAGCGTGCTGCGCGAATCGAGGTCCCACCACTGCTCGAGCACGCTCGCATACACGCTGCGAAAGTCGATCGCGTGGGGAATATTGCCGTCGTTGACGCCCGTCAGTGAAGGCGTTGCGCCGAACAACCCGCCCTTGACGCGGCCGCCGATCGCGAAATGCACGTTGGCCGTGCCGTGGTCGGTTCCTTGCGACTGATTCTCGCGTGGACGGCGGCCGAATTCGGCATAGGTGAGCACGAGCGTCTCGTCGTAGCGACCGAGTTCCTGCAACGCAGAGCGCAGCGCGACAAGGCCGCTGGCGAGCTGGTCCAAAAGGCGCGCCTGGACGGGCGGCTGGTTCGCGTGCGTATCGAAGCCGTCGAGCGTCACGCGCACTGCGCCGACACCGGCAGGATGCGCGATGACTTCACAAGCGGTTCTCAGCGCATTGCCGAAATCACCCGCAGGAAAAGTCGTCGCGAGGAGTTGGCGTCCGGCGACCTTGACGGCGGCGTTGCGAATGTCGCCTTCCACTTTGGCAAGATGCGCGAGCGCGGCATTTTTCGACGGCGTCGACACCGCATTTGCCAAACGGGCGCGACGCACGAACGACTCGGCGTCGGAGAGCGCGATTGCGCGAGGACCGCGGCCGGCGAGCGGACCAAGCTCGTTGGAACCCACGATCACGCCATCGGCAGCGAACGAGGCGGGGAGCGGCGCCTCGGCAAACGCGCGCGCAAGCCAGCCTTCGTGAAGGTATTGGTCGCTCGCCGATGCAGTGTCCCAGATCTCGATCGAGCGGAAATGCGAAAGATTCGGCGCGGGGTAACCAACCGCTTGCAGCACGGCAAGCTCGCCGGCGAGCCACAATGGCTGCAGCTTCGCGAGCGCCGGATGCAAGCCGACTGCATCCGACAACTGCACGACGTCGTCGCGCTTGATCGCAATGCGTGGTCGCAAAGCGTAGTAGGCCTGATCGGCGTACGGCACAACGGTATTGAGGCCGTCGTTACCGCCTTTCAACTCGATCAGCACGAGAAGTCGCTGCTCGCGCGACTGCGCCGGCGACATCGCGAACGACACGCCTTGCGCCATGCCGAGCGCAACCGCGCCGACTCCGGCGATGAAGCGCCGTCGCGAGACGTTGATCATCGATTGCCTCGTCATTTGAGTTGATAGGATGGATCGAGGAAGACCGTTCGAATGAACTGGCTCGGAGCGATCGGTCGCGAGTCGAACGGTCCGGTCGCCGGCAGCAACAGCGCCTGCGCATGGGCACGCCGCGCATCGTCGCTGGCGCCCGGCAACGCTTGCAGCCACGCTGCCGCATCAAAGCGCATGTCGCGAATACCTCGCTCGATCATCCGCGCGAAGCGTCGATTGGGACCCACGCCCTCGTCGGCGCTCGCCTTGGAAACGGCGGCCATTGCCTCGTTGCCGGTCATTTCGGCCACTTCGCCCGTGCGAATCTCGCTTGTCATCAACGCGAGCGGCGCGTCGCTCGCAACGAAGCGCTCGACGAACGCCTTGCGTGCGAGGAGCGTGCTCGCATTGATCCACGCCTCACCGCCCACCCATCCCTTGACGTTCGGCGGCGCGAACAGGTTTTGTCCCATCGTCGCCGCGGCAATCGCGAAGGGCGCGCCGCTCGCCGGCTTGACGTCGAGCTGACGCAACGTTCCGACAACCAGCTCGACCGGACTCTTGACCAGCGCGCCACGATTCGCAGGATCGTAGAACGCGTCACTCAGCAACAATTCGCGAAGTGCGACGCTGATCGAATAATCGGCACGTCGAAAGCGCTCGGCGATGCGTTGAACTTCGCGCGCCTCGGGGGCTGGCGAAACGAACTCGCGCCACAATTTCGCGACGATGTGCTCGGCCGTTGCGGGTTGCGCGAGCAGGATCGCGAGCACCGCATCGCCGTCGAGCCGTCCGGTCGTGCCGAGCACGCTTTTAACTCCCGCGTCGTGCAACAACGGCCGCATGCGAAACGTTCCGGTGTCGCGATCGATGCTCCAGCCGGTGAACGCCCGCGCGGCCTCGCGCACGTCCTCCTCGCGATAACGACCTTCACCCAGCGTGAAAAGCTCCATCACCTCGCGCGCGAAGTTCTCGTTCGGTGCGCCGCGCCGGTTCTGCGCGACGTCGAGATAAACGATCATCGCGGGCTCCCTGGCCGCAGCGAACAGCAGCTCGCGAAAGTTGCCGAGCGCATGCCGCCTGAAAGTCGCGTTCTGCTGATACATGAGACGCGCAAAGCGGACTTTCTGCTGACTCGATGCGAAGTGGCTGTGCCAGAACAGCGTCATGCGCTCGGTCAAAGGCGAGTGCGTGGCGAGCATCTCCTCGATCCACCAGCCGCGAAGCTCCAGCCCTTCGCTTAGTTGTTGCTGGCGAAACGCGCGGCGCTCTTCTTCGCTTGCGTCAGGTCCGGGAAGGCGTATCGGTCCGCTCGCGCGCAAGGACTCGGGCACCGGGGTCATCGGATCACGGGATAAGTCGGCGAGCAAGCGCTCGATGGCTTGTTCGCGGGTCAGTGTTGCGAACGCTGCGACTTCGCGCGCGGTCGGCCCAAACCCGGTGCGCGCCAAGAGATGTCGAGCATCCTCTTCACCGAGCGCGCTCGGGGTTGCGCTCGCGATCGCCGACGCAAAAAAAACTGCGCAGGCGGATACCTGCGCAGTTACTTTTCTTACACCAACAAGCGTCATGCGTTGGCAGCTCCTAGTAGCGGCGATCCTCATCGCGCAACTGTGCGCGAATGCGATTTGCCAGATGATCGAGGTCGTTATGCAACTCGTCGCGCTCGCGACGGCCGAGCCTGCCGTCCGCGGCGAAAGCGCGCTCCTTCGCTTCGATGTCGTCGAGCTCACGCAAAAGCTGGCGAGCTTCGCGACGTGTCACGCGACCGCTTTCAATGCCACGCTGGATGCGATTGCGCATGTTCGCTTCGCGCTGGTCGATCGAAAAGTTGCGACCGTCGTTCCAGCGCTGGTTTTCGTAACGCGGATCGTGCTGGACGGCGTATGCGTGAATCCGACCGTCGCTGATTCTGACGTACGTATCGGCGGCGGCGGCCCCGGAGGCAAGAACTCCAACGGTGGCAAGTGCGACGAGCGATTTCTTCATGAGTGACTGCTCCTTCAAGGGCCCGGCACGTGGCCGGTACCCTCTCATGAACGCGCACTTTACGCCGCATGTTGACCGGACGGCGCCGCGTTTTGTAACCGGCCGTTACGGCGTCGTGGTCTACACCGTAAGCGTGCCATACGCCAGTTGGACGACACGGCCGGACACACGTATCCGCGCGTCGGACATGAGCTCCAAGGTGAGCCGGCAAGGGCGTCCGACCGCGCTACCCTGGTCGACGGAAAGTCGTTGCGGCCTGGGCGCATCGGTGACCAGAAGCCATCCGCCTAGATTGGCGCAGGCCGAGCCCGTGCCGGGGTCCTCGATGATCGCGCCGTGCTTTTGAAAGAAGAACCGCGCCCGCACGGCATCGTCGTCTCGGGCGAAGACATAAGCCATCGAGCGCGCATCGTTCGAGGCGAAACGCGACATCAAGCTCGCGTCGGGTGTCGCGCGCTGGACCGCTTCGAATGAATTGAGCGGCACGATCAACTGCTCGCTGCCGGTATCGATCCACAACGGCCGCTCGCCGATGTCCGCTTCGTCGACACCGAGTGTGCGCGCGAGCTCGGCGTGTGAAGCATCGACACGCCGGTGTTTTGGCGGCCTTGCTTCGAGCGTCCATACGTCACCGGCCGCTTCGACCGGAATAATGCCCGCATGCATTTCGAGCGTGACGCTGTCGCCCGCATGATGCAAGTCACGCACGACATGCGCGCTGCCAAGCGTTGGATGTCCGGCAAACGGCATCTCGAACGTCGGGGTGAAAATGCGCACGCGTGCGGTGGCACGCGTCGACGGCAGCACGAACGTCGTTTCGGACAGATTGAACTGCAATGCGAGCGCCTGCATCGTCGCGTCGGCGAGGCCGCGAGCGTCCTCGAATACGCATAACGGATTGCCGCCCAGCGGTGATTCGGCGAAGACATTGACGATTCGAAATGCGTAGTCTTTCGTCATTGTCCGTTCTCCTGCACGGTGTCGATCAACGCGCGCGCTGCACGCGACCAGGACAACGCGTCGATCGCATCGGGCGCGACGACTTTCGCAACGACATGACGCGGGAAGTTGCGCTCGATGGCGCGTGCATACGCGGGGTCGTAATGCTCGCGCACCAGCGCTTCGACGAGCGCGTCGAACTCGCCGCGCGCTGCCATTGCATTCCAGCGCTCGATCGCGGCATTTCCATGCAGCGGGGCAAGCGATTGGAGACGCTCGGCGAGAAACGCGCCATCCGCGAGAAAGTGCGCGTACTCGCTTTTCAACAGCTCGACGCGCAACGACTGCGCGAGATCCACGCGCACGCAAGGCGCCGCGCGCATCGCATCGACCAGCGTTGTCGGAAGCTGCACGCGACCGATGCGCCTGCTCTCGGATTCGACGAAGACCGGCGTTCCGACATCGAAACGCTCGAGCGCGGCAACGAGTCCGCTCTCGAACGCCCTTTGCGAGGGCTGCGATGTCTGCGGCAGCTCGCCGAGCAACGAGCCACGGTGCTTCGCAAGCGCCTCGAGGTCGAGCACTTGGGCACCGGCTTGATCGAGCGCCGCAAGCAGTCGGCTCTTCCCCGATCCGGTCAAGCCGCACACGACTCGATAATCGAAACGTTGCGGCAACGCGTCGAGCCGCTCGACGACATGCCGCCGATACGCTCGATACCCACCGCCAAGCTGCATCGCGCGCCAGCCGATCTCGTTTAGCACATGAGTGAGCGAGCGGCTCCGCTGCCCACCGCGCCAGCAGTAGACAAGCGGTGCGAAGTCGCGGGGCTTGTCACGCATGCGCGTCACGATGTCGGCGATGTTGCGTGAAATCAACGCCGCGCCGAGCTTGCGCGCATCGAAGTCGGACGCTTGCGCATGTATGGTGCCGACGTTCGCGCGCTCTTCGTTACTGAGCACCGGCGTATTGATCGCGCCGGGTACGTGGTCCTCATCGAACTCGTTCGGTGTGCGAACGTCGAGAATGTCCGCGTGACGCGCAATCGCATCGACGCCGACGCTGGTGGTGCGCATCGCTTTACTTCACCGGAGCGCCGAGCAATGTTTGCAACGCCGGCCACACGGTTTCCAGCATGCGCTGCTGCGCTTGCGAGGTCGGATGAATCTGGTCGGACTGGAACATCGCGAGGTCCTCGCCGAATCCTTCGAACAGGTACGGCACGAACGCAGTCTTGCGCGATTTCGCGATGTCGATGAAGAGCTTGTTGAACTCGTTTACATACATCGGACCATAATTGGGTGGGATCCGCATGCCGGCGATCAGGACTTTCGCGCCCGCGGATTGCGCGGCATTCACCATCGCGTCGAGGTTCGCGCGCGTGCCGGCCAGCGATTGTCCGCGCAGCGCGTCGTTGCCACCCAGCTCGATGACGACGATCGCCGGCTTTTGCTCTTTCAAGAGCTGAGGCAAGCGCGCACGTCCGCCGGCCGTGGTGTCGCCAGTGATCGACGCGTTGACGACACGGTGCGGGTAGCCTTCTTGTTTAATGCGCCGTTCGAGCAGGTTGACCCAGACTTCGCCCGGCGCAAGCCCGTAGCCCGCGGAGATCGAGTCGCCGACGACGACGATCGTCGGCGCGGGGGCGGCGTGTGAAAACGTCGCAACGAAGCACAGCGAGGCGAACCACAGTCGGAAGAGCATGAGGAATGTCACCAATACCAAGGCACGGACAATGCGAATTGTAGTAGCCGTACAACGGGCGACGCGTCGCATCGCCGACGTCGGCCGTTATACTCCCGCGCGAAACATTCCGGCGCCGCTTGGTTGAACGGCGCGCTTTCCTCCCTATCTAGGCCCTATGGGGCTTCCCGCGTGCCGCAAGCTTGCGGCGCACGAGCCCACGCCATGTCATCTCCGATCCTTCGCGCCGAGAATCTCTCCAAGATCGTGCAAAGCGGCGATGAACCGCTGACGATTCTCGACTCGGTGTCGTTCAGCGTCGATGCCGGCGCAACGCTCGCCATCGTCGGCGCTTCGGGTTCCGGCAAGACGACATTGCTCGGGCTTCTCGCGGGACTCGACCTGCCGACCAGCGGTGATGTCTGGCTCGACGGCCGCTCGCTTGCTTCGCTCGACGAAGACGCGCGCGCTGCGCTGCGACAGTCGTTGCTAGGATTCGTGTTTCAGTCGTTCCAGTTGTTGCCGGCGCTGACCGCACTCGAAAATGTGATGCTTCCACTCGAACTGGCAGGGATGGACGATGCACGGTCGGCGGCGCGCGTGTGGCTGGATCGTGTGGGACTCGCGCGACGCGTGCATCATTATCCGCGCCAGCTTTCCGGCGGTGAGCAACAGCGTGTCGCGATCGCGCGCGCGTTCGCTGGCGAACCGATGTTGCTGATGGCCGACGAGCCCACCGGCAACCTCGACGGCGCCACCGGTGTCGAAGTCGCCGATCTCATGTTCCGGCTCAATCGCGAGCACGGCACCACGCTGCTGCTCGTCACGCACGACTTGGCGCTCGCGGGACGCTGTACGCGCCGCCTCTCGCTGTCGGCGGGACGCGTGATCGGCGACGAGCGCGTCGCGGCGTGACGAACGATCGATGAAAACGATCCGACTTGCGCTACGCATGCTGCGTCGTGATTGGAGCGCGGGTGAGCTGCGCGTCCTGATCGCAGCGCTCGTGCTCGCTGTGGCAAGTGTCGGAACGGTCGGCTTCTTCGCGGATCGCGTGAAAGGTGCGTTGACGCGGCAAGCGAACCTGTTGCTGGGCGCCGATTTGATGATTTCAGGCGATCGCCCGCTTCCCGACTCGTTCGTTGCCCGTGCCAAGAGCGATGGCCTCGCGTCGACTCCGGTCATCCGCTTCAACAGCATGGTGCAGACCGCCGATGCGCTCGCGCAAGCGAGCACGCAGGCGGTGTTGACCGACGTCAAGGCGATCGGTGAGGGTTATCCGTTGCGAGGAGCGGTGACGCTCGCGGATGGCAGCGATAACGGACGCGTTGCGCAAGGCATTCCGCGCCAGGGTGAGGTGTGGATCGATACGCGACTTGCGCAGCGACTCGGCACCGACTTGGGCGCAAAGCTCGCCGTAGGCGAGGCGACGTTCACAGTCACTGCGATCGTGAAACAGGAGCCCGAAGTCGCAGGTGTCGTGTTCTCGCTCGGCCCGCGTCTCCTGT
This sequence comes from Casimicrobiaceae bacterium, assembly GCA_035536295.1. Taxonomy (GTDB): domain Bacteria; phylum Pseudomonadota; class Gammaproteobacteria; order Burkholderiales; family Casimicrobiaceae; genus VBCG01. The sequence continues at coordinate 27,112 of DATLOI010000193.1, read as the reverse complement.
TGAACATCGCCGACGTGCCGGCGACGAATCTGTTGCAACCTGGCAATCGCGCGCGTTATCGATTGCTCGTCGCGGCGCCGGATACGCCGCGGCTCGAGCGCTATCGCAACTGGTTGACCAATGCGATGACGCCCGGTCAGCGTGTCGAAAGCGTGCGCGAGCTGCGTCCCGAAGTGCGACAAACCCTCGAGCGCGCCGAGCGTTTCCTCGGACTCTCGGCGCTGGTCGCGGTACTGCTCGCGGCGGTTGCCGTTGCACTGGCTGCATCGCGCTATTTGCGGCGTCATCTCGACGCTGCTGCGATGTTGCGATGCTTTGGCGCGCCGGTTCGACGGACGCTCGCACTTTTTTTCCTGCAGTTCCTCGTGCTAGGGGTGCTTGCCAGCGGCGTCGGCGTGATCGTCGCGCTCGGTGGACAAGAGTTACTGGTGCGAACGCTTGCATCGATCATGGACAGCGGATTGCCGCCGCCGACGCTCGGTCCTGCGTTCGCCGCGTTTGCCACCGGCATGTTGTTGTTGTTCGGCTTCGCCTTGCCGCCATTGGTTGCACTGGCGAGCGTTCCGCCATTGCGTGTCTTGCGCCGCGACCTGCCGCGTCCCAAAGCAGCCGGCGTCCTTGCTTATGCGCTGGGGATCGCAACCGTAGCACTGCTGATCGCATGGCAAGCGCGCGAAGCACAAGCCGGCGCGATCATGGTGGGAGGTGTGGCTGTGCTATTGATCGTCGCAGCGCTTGCCGCGTTCACGCTGATCGCGCTCCTAAAGCGCCTGCCGCAGCGCGGTGTGTCGTGGCGCTTCGGGCTCGCCAATCTCACGCGCCGTCGCTTCGCATCGAGCTTGCAGATCGGTGCGCTGGCGCTCGGTCTGATGGCGCTGCTGCTGCTCACTCTCGTGCGCGGCGATCTGATGCGTTCGTGGCGGGCGAATCTACCTCCCGATGCACCGAACGTATTCCTGGTCAACGTGCTTCCCGAACAAGTGGCGGACGCGCGTGCCACGTTGTCGCAACGCTTCGGACGCGAGATCGAGTTCCGTCCGATGGTGCGCGGACGCCTGGTCGAAGTGAACAGCGAAGCGGTCGACACCCGCCGCTTCGAGGACGTGCGCGCGCGCCGCCTTGCCGAGCGCGAGTTCAATCTTTCGTATTCCGCGCGACTGCCCGAAGGAAATCGCGTCGCGTCAGGACGCTTCTGGCCGGCGGACGCGCGCGGGCTTGGCGCCGGGATGTCGCTCGAGGATGGCATCGCGCAGTCGCTCGGTGTCAAGCTCGGCGATACCTTGACGTTCGACATCGCCGGCTCGCGCGTCTCCGCGAAGATCACGAGCCTTCGCAAAGTCGACTGGGACAGTTTTCGCGTCAACTTTTTCGCGATCTTTCCGCCCGGCGCGATCAACGATCAGCCGTCGACGTTCATCGCAGCGTTTCGCGCGCCCGAGAGCGACCGCGGCTGGCTTGCACCGCTCGTGCAAAAGCACTCGAACATTCTCGCGATCGACGTCGGCGAAATGATGCAGCAGGTGCAGGGAATCGTCGATCGCGTGTCGCGCGCGATCGAGTTCGTGTTCCTGTTCACGCTGGCGGGCGGCTTGCTGGTGTTGCAGGCTGCGGTGGCCGCGACGCAGGACGAGCGCAGGTTCGACGCCGCGGTATTGCGAACGCTCGGCGCATCGCGACGCCAATTGCTGTCGGCTCAGGTTGCCGAATTCCTGCTACTCGGCGCGCTGGCGGGGCTGGTTGCAGCAGGCGGCGCGACGGCGATCGGATGGGCGCTGTCCGATCGCGTGTTTCGCGTGCCGTTCGATGCCAATCCACTCGTGTGGTTGTACGGCATCGGAGGCGGCGCGCTTGCGGTAACGATCGCGGGTTGGCTCGGCACGCGTAACACCGTGCGGCAGCCACCACTCGCCGTCATTCGCCAGCTCGGCTAGGACTCTACTTTCCGGCGAAGATCGTTTCGCGCGACCACAGCCGCGCGACGGCGGCAAGCGCGATCGCCACGACGGCAATCGGCACGATCCACGACATCCCAATGTCGGCGATCGGTAGCGCTTCGCCACGCAGCGCGCGATTCAGCAACGCATATTGTCCCGAAATGGGCACGAGCATGATCCAATCGGGCTCGCGCCTCTGCATGAACAGCTGCCACATCGGAATCAGCGCGACGACGAAAAATATCACCGACACGTTGGCCTGCGCCTCGCGGAAGCTGCGCCCGCGCGAGCCGACCCACAGCAGCACGGCGGGCAGCATCAGGATCATCGGCAAAAGAATGATCATGAAGCGCAACAATTCCTTCACGCCGAACAGAAACGGAACGCCCACCGGCGGCAGCGGTGCGAACGAGAGCGTTGCCCAGAATCCTCCGAGTGTGACCAGCACGATCAAAGCGTTGAACGCCGCGGTCGCGAGCCACTTGCCGGTGACGAGATCGAACGGGGTTGCAGGTGTGGCGAGCAGGGGTTCCAGCGATTGACGCTCGCGCTCGCCGGCAGTCGCGTCGAGCGCCACCGCCATGCCGCCCATGATCGACGAGAACAATCCGTAATACGCGACCAGGAACAGCACGAGCGCGCCAGACTGTTGCGGAGTGGCGAGATTAACCGTCTCGATCGACAACGGATTGCCGACTTCGGGCGCGATGCCGCGCAACAGGAGCCGCGCCTGACCCCACTGGCGGTTGTACGCGCGTAACAGCGATTCGGTCTGGTCGATCGATGCCCGCGCGCGATCGCGCGAGCGATCGAACACCAGTCGCACGGTTCCCGCACGACCTTTAGCGACGTCCTCCCCGAAATCGTCGGCGACGGTCATCACGACGTCGAGCTCGCCCGCGCGAATCTTCGCTTCGTAATCGTCCGGCGCTTTGGTGATCGACACTTGCTGCCGTTCGAGAAAGGCCATCAAAGCGCTGGCGTGCTCGGCGCCGCGCACCGGCAACACGAGGTCGCGCGCGCGATCGGCTTGCCGCGACATCATATTGAAGATCAGCATCAAGAATACGGGGCCCGCGAGCGCCGCGGTGACGAGCGTCACCAGCATCGTTCGACGATCGCGCAGCGTATCGACGATCTCTTTCGCTGCGACGGTCAGAATGCGTTGCATGACTACATCAGCCCTTCACCGGACCCCAACAACGACACGAATGCATCTTCAAGCGAGCTTGCTCCCGATTTCGCGAGAAGCTCGTCCGCGGTTCCGTCCGCGATGACACGTCCTTGGCCAAGAATGACGATGCGATCGCACAGCGATGCCACCTCCTGCATCACATGCGAGCTGAATAACAGGCACTTGCCGAGCGAGCGCAGCGTGCGAAGCTGCTCGCGCAATGCACGCACGCTCATGATGTCGAGACCGTTGGTGGGCTCGTCGAGCAGAACCGTATGCGGGTCGTGAACGAGCGCGCGCGCGATCGCAGTCTTCATTCGCTCGCCTTGCGAAAATCCCTGCGTGCGCCGGTCGGCGAGCGCATCGAGGCCGAGCACCCCGATCAGCGCATCGATTCGCTCGTCGAGAAGCTTGCCCGACAATCCGTGCAGCGCGCCGTAATAGCGGATGTTCTCGCGCGCGGTGAGCCGCGGATAGAGCCCGCGCGCATCCGACAGCACGCCGATGCGACGACGCACGGCAAAACGATCGCGTACGACGTCCAACTCGTCGATGTGCGCATGTCCGCTGTCTGCGGCGATCAGCGTTGCAAGCACACGCAGCAGCGTCGTCTTGCCCGCGCCATTTGGCCCGAGCAGCCCGGTGATCTCGCCATCATTCGCGCGAAACGACACCCCGTCGATCGCCTTGATCTCGTTGCGCTTGCCGAACGATTTTTCGAGCGCGTCGACGACGATCACGTGGCAGGCGCCAGGCGATCCGGCCACAACGGGGGTCGCGTCGACTTCGTGAAATAGTCGATGCACGACTGCGGCAACGTGTCGAACCCTGCACGCTCGACAAAAGCCGCAATGAGGCGCGGTCCGCACGCGTGCGGCGACACGATGTGACCGTAGCCGCCGGCGACGACGTGCCGATGATTGGAAAGGGTTGTGGCGACTTCTTCCGCGTAACGAGGCGGCGTGACCGGGTCGAGTGCGCCCGAAAGGAGCAACGCGGGAGCGTCGCTGCGCACGGGCTTGGTCGCCTCGTCGGATTGCGTGTTCTTGGGCCAGATGTCGCAAACCCCGAGGACCTTGTGCGCGAGAACACCCGAGCGCAGTGTCTTCAAAGCCGCGCGATCTTCGTCAGTCACGCGCGGTGCATCCTCGCTGCACGTGACTGCATAATGCAACGCAGCGCTGGTCTGCTCGGCAAGCTCGCCGGTGACCAGCTGCGCGCTCGCGAACAACGGCGCAAAATCGCCTGCCGCTGCGCGTTCGAGGATGACCGGAATCATCACCGACAGCTCTGGAACGTAAACCAGAGGCTGCATGCCGATCAGCATCGCATCGAACGTCAGTCGCAGGCGCGCTCGCTCGCCGGTGCGCGGATCGACGAGGTCGACGTCACGCCCTCCGCGCAACATCTCTTCGAGCTGATCGAGCGTACGGCGCAGCGAGGTGTGCGAGCGACCGCAAGCGGCGTTCGCTACGCACGCATCAAGAAGCGTGAACAGTGCTTCCTCACGCGTGGGCCACACCCCCGACGACACGCGTAGCGACGGAGGTGCAACCCCATCGAGAATCATCGAGCGGACTTGCGCGCCATGACGGCGCACGTATTCGAGCGCCACGCGGGTGCCGTAGCTGCCTCCCCACAAATTCCAGCGCGAGATGCCAAGCGCCGTTCGCACTGCCTCGAGGTCGGCGATCCATGCGGCAGTCGTGTATTGCGACACGTCGACGTTACGCGCTATGAGCTCGTCCAGGCAGAGGCGTGCGCGCGGCAAAGGATCGATGTCGAGCGCCTGCGAAGGATCCTCGTCGAGCTTGAATGCCTTGCAATCGAGCGGTGCACTGCGACCGGTGCCGCGCTGGTCGACCAGGATCACGTCGCGCGTGCGGCGCACTTCGATCAGGCGAGACGCGAAAACGGCCAGCGAGCTCGCCGACTGACCGGGCCCGCCGGCAATGATCAACAATGGATCAGGCTTCGGCGACAGCGTGTTGGCGGGCAGAACGGCAACGAAGAGTCGGATCCTGCGCCCAGCGGGCGCATCGCGATTTTCGGGCACTTCGATAGTCGTGCAACGCGCGGCTGTGGAAAGCTTCGGCAGCCGGCAATCTTCGAACGCGATGGTCGCAACCGCACGCCGCTCGCTGCAAGCTGACAATGCGAGCGCGAGCACGAGCATCTGGAACAGGGTGGGCGATCGCATCGCGGCGGATGGTAGCAAAGCACGGCGCCAGTGCGCGGCTTTCGCGACGCAACGAATGATTGGAAGGACGACGAGCGCGCGAACGCGGTGTAAAGTCGCTGCATGGCCGCACGTGAACTGGAGCCTGGCATCGTCACCGACCTCGAGGACCGCCTGACCTACGGCGGTTACTTGCGGCTCGATCGCGTGCTGTCTGCGCAACAGCCGTTATCCGGCGCCGACGGTGTGCCGCCTCGGCACGACGAGATGCTGTTCATCGTGCAGCATCAGGTTGCCGAGCTTTGGATGAAGCTCATGATCCACGAGCTGGAAGCGGCCGTGCGCCACGTGCAGTCCGACCGGCTTTCCGAGACGTTCAAGATCCTTGCGCGCGTCAAGCTGATCCAAAAACAACTCTTCGAGATGTGGGGCGTACTGGAGACGCTCACACCTTCGGAATACGACGCGTTTCGTCCCGCGCTCGGAAGCTCGTCCGGCTTTCAATCCGCGCAATATCGTGCCATCGAGTTCCTGCTCGGCAACAAGCATCGCGCGATGCTCGATGTGTTTCGCCACGACGCGAATGTGCACGCGCAGTTGACGCGCTTGCTCGAAGCGCCTTCGCTCTACGACGAGTTCCTGCGCCATCTGGCGCGGCGGGGCCTGCGGGTACCCGAGCAGTGCGTCGTGCGCGACTTCAGCCAGCCGTACACGCGCCATCCGGCGCTCGTGCCGGTCTTCAAGACGATTTACGACGACCCGAAGCGCTGGTGGGACGCCTACGACATGTGCGAGAAACTGATCGACGTCGAGGAAGCGTTCCAGCTATGGCGGTTTCGACATTTGAAAACAGTCGAGCGGATCATCGGCCACAAGAAAGGCACCGGAGGCTCGTCGGGCGTTGCTTTCCTGCGACAGGCGCTCGAGGTGTCGTTCTTCCCCGAGTTGATCGACGTTCGCACCGAGATCGGCGCGCCCTGAGCCTTGGCAGGCTACCGGGTCACGCTTCGTAGCGAAGTGACACAACTGCACTGGAACTCGCGTCAGGTTGTGAGGGTCACAACTGTACGCTACTCCCTACGCGTGATCACTTATCAGTCGCGCGGACGGTCGAAAATTCAGGTTGCTCGGCGTGGGGTTTGAAGAAAACGTCGGGTAGGATTGCACCTACTAACGACTTCACTTTGTCCTACAAACGTGTCCGCCGATCGATCCCTCCCACCTCAAGCGCGCGATGCGCAGATCATCGAGAATCAATTTCGCGCCGCCCTCGCGTTCGCCTATACGTTCGTGATCGCGCGCCTGATGGGTGCGGTCCTGACCGGTCATCACGTAAACGTTCTCGCTGTCATCGCAACTTACTTCCTGATCGGTATCGTCGCGCTGTGGCTCCGGCGCTCGGTGGACGCGACGACGAACGCGAAAGACGCGCGCATGATGACTTACATCACGTTGGGCGCGTTGGCGGCGACGGCACCGGAGTTCTGGTAGCGCGCCACGGCAACATCAATAACGCCATCGCGCACGCCGCGATGAGTGCGATCCAGAGCAAGCGCAGCGGCCAGGGCCCCAGCACGTCGACGATTGTGCGAAATCCAGGCCGTGTCGGCCCGACGAATCCATAGTTCCATCCCGTCGCGATATCGACCGGCAGGACGATTGCGACGTAGAGCACGGCCGCTACGCAAGCGAGTGCATAGTGACGCCATCGCGGCCGGAAGCCGCGTGCGAGCACATCGTAAATCGGCACGCCGACGCAAAGCGCATGCGTGGACCAGAAAAACCAGAACGGCCACGTTGCCGGACCTTCGCGCAGGCTCGGCGTTACGAGGGCCTGCGTGCACAGCGCGAGTCCCCAGAAATAAGCGAGCGCGGAAAACGCGCGGCGTGGCGCGATCAACGCGAGCGCTGCTGCAATGCCTGTCCAGTGACAAAGCTGCAACGGCCGATCGATGGCAGGATCGAAACTGGGTTGCGTTCGCAGCCACACGAACGTGCCGACCCAAATCATGAGATAGAGCACGCCGACCGCGCTCTCGATCACGGCGGCGTGCGTCTCATCTGCACGACGCCTTGACATGATCGCGACCGTCCAGAGCGCCGCGAGCGCGACGAGCATCCCGATATGCAACGGCGAGCCGACCGAAAACGTTTCCACGGAGTCAAGTGTAGAGCGCGTCGCTTAGAATCCGCTGCATGATGAATGCCGGCCCGGGCACGTTGTCACGCATCGACGTCGCCATCGCAGCGCTGGGCGAGCGACCGCTCGATGAGGCAGGCCTGCAAAAGCACGTCGCGCCGCTTTTTTCACGCGTGCTCGCGCGCAATCGAGAGCGCATTTATCTCGCCAATCACTCGCTGGGTCGTCCGCCCGATCAGATCGAAGACGACGTGCGCGAAGCGCTCGCAGCGTGGTACGCCGATCTCGGTGGTGCGTGGGAGCAATGGAGCGCCGAGCTCGCGGCCCATCGCGGCCGGCTCGCACGACTGATGGGCGCGCCGCGCGTCGATTGCGTCGTGCCCAAGACGAGCGCCGGTGCGGGGCTTCGCGCCGTTCTGAATGCCGCACGCGACAAGCTTCGTGTCGTGACCACGCGCGGCGAGTTCGACTCGCTCGATGTGATCCTGCGCGAATATGCGCATCGCGATCGCATAGCACTGTCGATTGTCGAAGCGCGTGGCGATTCATTTCACGAAGACGACATCCTCGCGGCGATTGCCCGCGGCTGCGATCTTGTCGTCGTGTCGCAGGCGATGTTTCGTACCGGGCAGCTATTGATGCGTCTGTCCGAGATCGTGCATGCAGCGCATTCGTCTGGTGCCGAGGTGCTCGTTGACATTTATCACTCACTCGGCGTGGTTCCCGTTGACGTCGAAGCGCTCGATGTGGATTACGCCGTCGGCGGTAGCTACAAGTATTTGCGCGGCGGCCCGGGCGCGTGTTTCTTGTATGTCGCTCCGCGTCATCTCGAAGCGCGGCGCAGCTCACTCGACATTGGCTGGTTCGCGAAGGAAACGCCGTTTCGCTACGAGCGTCCGGATCCGCCGCGCTTTGCTGCGGGCGGCGATGCCTGGATGGAGTCGACACCGCCGATCGTCACGTGGTATCAGGCGCGCGCGGGTCAGAAGCTCACGCTTGCGCTTGGTGTCGATCGCTTGCGCGAATACTCGCTGCGCCAGCAACGCGCTTTGATCGACGCACTTGCCGATCGAGGAATCGAAGCGCAAGGCGCGACACTCGATCGCAGCGCATTCGTGCTCGTGCAGCGCGCCGATGCTGCGCAAGTCATCGAGCGACTTCGAGCACTTGGTGTCGATGCCGATGCGCGCGGTGACTGCTTGCGCTTGTGTCCTGACGTATTAACGACAAGCGACGAGTTCGCGCGTGCCGCGGATGCGCTTGCGCGAGCGCTCTAGGGAGGCTCTGACCCAGTTACGTGGGCGCGACGGAGGTTTTCCGGGGATGATGACGCGACGGCAGGCGCGGCCAATAGTTCATCCTATTGGCCGTCGCCTAACAACAAAGTCAGGGCCCCGGAAAACCCGTCCCTTGGGGTTGGCACGATAATCTGGCGCTGGTGTCGCCCAGTGTTTCGAACGTGGGAAGGACCACGTCCTTCGCCCCTGGTCTAACCATCATCCAGATGTCGTGCCAACGCGCTCCACGTAACTGAGCCTCCCTTAGACGATCACTCGTCGAACAGGCTCGGGAACAGCGCCGGAACGATCGGCTCGTCCGTGCGCGCCTTGTCGAGTGTGGCTTTGAGCCTATCGACGTCGGCGAAAAAGCCGTCGGCGTCGCGAGGCGCGCGTAGCCGAAGCTCCGGCGGCATCAACGTCGTCAATTGCGTACTTCCGCCGAGCTGATTGCGCGCATCGACCTTGAATAGCGTGTGGACGGTCACCGCAGCCGCGATCGATGCGACGACCGCGCCAGCCTTGATACCGAAGTGTCGCGGTCCGATCGCGAGAAGGTGAAAGAAGATTGCGATGCCGGCAATCGTCCACGCGCCCGCGTAACCGTAATCGGTGATGCGTCGCGCGGCGAACGAATAGCTCGCGATGTCGGTGCCCCAGTCGTAGAGATGAAAAAGCAGTGCGGCCGCGAGTGCGATGGCAAGATGCGTCGTGAAGCGAGCGGCTCCGCCGAACAAGCGCGACAAAAGCGCCCAGCTCGTGCTCCACGCGATGATCAGCCCAACATAGATGATCAGCGGGGCGAGCCAGGTCGACGTTCGCACTTCCTCGGTCTGACCGAGCCACAACTCCAGCAGCGTGAAACCGGCAACCAGAACCGCGAGAAGCGTCGCGGTGCGACCGTTCTTGGTCGGCGCCTGGGCACGCCGCTCGGGCGGCACGGCATACAGTCCATCGCGCACGCGAAGGTGCGTGCGGCCGATGCGAATCGCGCGCCTGCCATCGACCGCTGCGTGCTTGACGCGTGCGCCATCGACGTCGAACAGGCCGTTCTGCGAACCCTGATCCTCGGCGACCATCACGCCGTCGTCCGCGCGAAAAATGACGAGGTGATGCGGCGCGACGAAAGGATCATCGATGACGACGTCGTTGTCGTAAGCGCGTCCGATGCGCGCTTCCTGACCGTCGACGCGATAACGCTCGATGACGTCATGGTGACGCGACAGAATCTCGACCCACATCATTGCGTGCGCCCGATCCCTGACGCGAAGCGACGCGCAAACGTCGTTGCGTTATCCCATGCGATCCCCGACAACGACAAACGTCCGACCAGCGCTTTCTTGTCGTCGTCTTGCGTCACGGCAACCACCGCGACGTCGTACAGGTCGGGAAAGTCGCGATACGCGCGAGCGCAAAATGTCGCGCGCACCAGCGGCGACTCGGCGCTTCGCAAGAAATCTTCGTGACAGCGCTGCGATGTCAAGCGCCGGCGCGAAACGTTTTGCGCACCCGATCTCAGTTTCTGCGCGACAAAGTTCGCGAACTGGAACGGATTGAGCGATACGCTCTCGATGTAGGTGTACTCGAGGCTTGCGGTCCCGGTACGAAGATCGCCCGCGAGAAACAGCGACGTGCGCGTCGCGCAGCTCGTCGTGTGTACACGCGCGCGTGGTGCGGGCTTCGCGTCGGCATTGGTGCGTGCCCAGCATTGCACCCATGGCGCCTGGCTTTCGGATGCAGTGTAGCCGCCATAGCGCGCAGGCTTGAAGCCGGCATCGGCGAATCCTTTGGCGAGACTTGCCTGAAACGTGTCGAGTTGCCGTGCTATTTCCGCGCGCACGTCGTCGGTCGTCAACGGTGGCGCCGAGCGTGCGCGTTCGATCAGCGCGGCAGCGGCCTGCGCCGGTACGAGAAAGCTCACGAGCTCGCCGTCGAGGCGTTTCGCGACGTTGACACCGGCGACGCGCCCTTCACTCGTCACCGTCGGACCGCCGCTCATTCCCGCGTTCAGCGCACCGGAGAAATGAAGCCGCTGCGAGAAGCTACGCTCGACGAATCCGTTGTAGGTCCCCTCGACGATGCCAAAGCCCAGGTCCAGCGGATTGCCGAGCGCGAACAAGCGCTCGCCCTGCGGAAGCCTGCCGTCGACGGCGCGCCCATCGAGCTCGAAAAATGCGTCGCCCGCGCGCTGAATGCGCACGGCCGCAAGGTCGTTGACGACATCGATGGCAAGCAGCGCGACGTCGCCGCGCGTTCCGTCGGGCGCGAGATACTCGAGCCGATAAGTGCCCGGCTCGAGCGCGAACTGCGACACGACGTGATAGTTGGTGAGCGCCAAGCCATCGGCGGATACGAGAAACCCCGAGCCGATCGACGCTTGCCTTCCCGCGGCGGCGACCAGCGTGCGCACCTGGATGAGCCGTGGTCGCGCGCCGGTGTAGATCGCTTCGGCCACCGACGAGATGGCCGCCGGAGGAGGCGAAGCAGGAGTCGCTTCGGGAGCCTGCGCCGTTGCGCAGGCGGTGACGATCGCCAACAGCATCGCTGCCGCCGGGGCAAGCGAGCGTGAACTGCGTGATATGAACCGGCGGGCTGAGCAGAGACGCATTCGAAACGCAGCCGATGTTAGCATTCGCGCCGAGCGCCAACGCATCCGACGTCCGCGCGAATCCGTATAGCGCTTCACTGCCGCGAATCGCGCGGCTTCAAGGGGGAGCACATGAAAGTCAATATCGCACGCCGGCTTGCGCTTGCCGCGCTGGCAACCGGCCTGATCGCGGGCTGCCAGATGATGCCCGATCGCATGTCCGATGGATCGAAAGGAATGGCGGGCAAGCCGCTGTACGAGCGTTTGGGCGGACAGCCGGCCATCGTCGCGGTCGTCGACGACTTCGTGGGTAACGTCGCGGCCGATAACCGCATCAACGGATTCTTCGCCAAAACCGACATTCCGCGACTGAAGCGCCTTCTGGTCGAGCAGATCTGCGCCGGCACCGGCGGGCCGTGCAAATACACCGGCCGCGACATGCGAAGCGCGCATGCCGGAATGAACATCAACGATGCGCAATTCAATGCGCTCGTCGAGGACTTGGTGAAAACCCTCGACAAGTTCAAGGTTCCGAAGCAGGAACAGGGCGAGCTGCTGGCGGTTCTGGGGCCGATGAAGCCGCAGATCGTCGGGCAGTAGCAAGACTCGTCGTCCGCAGCCCAAGTCTGCGCCCCGGTGCGAAGCACTTCGGGGCGCATTTTCATGTTTGAAGTCCCCGGAGCCGGCCCCAGCTATGGGGGAGAATTCCACATCCGACCGGCCCGGGGACTTCCTACATGCGTTTTGACAAATTAACAACCAAATTCCAGCAGGCGCTCGCCGACGCCCAGAGCATGGCGCTCGGCAACGACAACGGCTACATCGAGCCCGTGCATCTTTTTTCGGCGCTTCTCGCGCAGGAAGATGGCGGAGCATCGTCGCTCCTGTCGCGGGCCGGCGTTGCCGTTCCACGCTTGCAGGCGGCACTCAAGACCGCGCTGAATCGCCTCCCGAAAGTCGAAGGCACGGCGGGCGAAATCGGGCTCTCGCGCGATCTCAACAATCTTCTGAACGTTGCGGACAAGGAAGCGCAAAAGCGCGGCGACCAGTTCATCGCGAGCGAAATGTTCCTGCTCGCCGCGGTGCAGGACAAGGGCGATCTCGGTCGCACGCTGAAAGAGGTGGGCCTCTCGCGCAAATCGCTCGAGGACGCAATCGAGCACGTGCGTGGCGGCGCGAACGTCGAGAACGCCGAAGCCGAAGGCCAGCGCGAAGCGCTCGCCAAGTACACGCTCGACTTAACCGAGCGCGCGCGCAGCGGCAAGCTCGATCCGGTGATCGGCCGCGACGACGAGATCCGCCGCACGATCCAGATCCTGCAGCGGCGCACGAAAAACAATCCCGTCCTGATTGGTGAGCCGGGGGTGGGCAAGACGGCGATCGTCGAAGGGCTCGCGCAACGCATTGTCGACGGCGCTGTTCCTGAAACGCTCAAGAACAAGCGCGTGCTCTCGCTCGACATGGCGGCGCTTCTGGCCGGCGCGAAATATCGCGGCGAGTTCGAGGAACGCCTGAAAGCCGTGTTGAAGGACATCGCGGCCGACGAAGGTCGCACGATCGTCTTCATCGACGAGCTGCACACGATGGTCGGCGCCGGCAAGGCCGAGGGCGCGATCGATGCGGGCAACATGCTGAAGCCTGCACTCGCGCGCGGCGAGCTGCATTGCGTTGGCGCGACCACGCTCGACGAATATCGCAAATACATCGAGAAGGATGCGGCGCTCGAGCGGCGTTTTCAGAAAGTGCTGGTCGACGAGCCCTCGGTCGACGCGACGATTGCGATCCTGCGTGGATTGCAGGAGCGCTACGAGATCCATCACGGTGGCGACATCACCGATCCTGCGATCGTCGCAGCGGCGGAGCTTTCGCATCGCTACGTCACCGATCGCTTCCTTCCCGACAAGGCAATCGACCTGATCGACGAAGCGGCCGCGCGCATCAAGATGGAGATCGATAGCAAGCCCGAGTCGATGGACCGGCTCGATCGCCGTCTCATTCAGTTGAAGATCGAGCGTGAAGCGGTAAAAAGAGAAACCGACGACGCAAGCCGCAAGCGCCTCACTGCGATTCAGGACGAGATTGCGCGTCTCGAGCGCGACTACGCGGATCTCGAGGAAGTGTGGCAAGCCGAGAAAGCGCAAGTCGCCGGAACGCAGCGCATCAAGGAAGAGATCGACAAGATCAAGCTCCAGATGGAAGAAGCGCGCCGCAAAGGCGACTGGCAGACGATGTCCGAGCTTCAGTACGGCAAGCTTCCGCAGCTCGAAGCGCAGTTGAAAAGCGAGGATCAGATCTCGAATGCCGATGGCAAGCCGCGGCCGAAACTGGTGCGCACGCAAGTCGGCGCCGAAGAGATCGCCGAAGTCGTGTCGCGCGCAACCGGCATTCCCGTGTCGAAGATGATGCAAGGCGAGCGCGACAAGCTTCTGCATATGGAAGCGGCGCTGCACAAGCGCGTGGTCGGTCAGGACGAGGCGGTGCGTCTGGTCGCCGACGCGATTCGCCGCTCGCGGTCGGGCCTTGCCGATCCGAATCGTCCTTATGGCTCGTTTCTATTCCTAGGACCCACCGGCGTGGGCAAGACCGAGCTCAGCAAAGCGCTCGCGGAATTCCTGTTCGATTCCGAGCAGCACATGATCCGCATCGACATGTCGGAGTTCATGGAAAGGCACTCGGTCGCGCGCTTGATCGGTGCGCCGCCGGGCTACGTCGGCTACGAGGAAGGCGGCTATCTGACCGAAGCCGTGCGGCGCAAGCCTTACAGCGTGATTCTGCTGGACGAGATCGAGAAGGCGCATCCCGATGTGTTCAACGTTCTCCTGCAAGTGCTCGACGACGGCCGCATGACCGACGGGCAGGGGCGCACCGTCGACTTCAAGAACACGGTCATCGTGATGACGTCGAATCTCGCCTCGCAGAAAATTCAACAAATGACCGACGAGGGCGCCGATCCGGGTGTCGTGAAAATCGCGGTAATGGCGGAAGTGAAGACGTCGTTTCGTCCGGAGTTCGTCAATCGCATCGACGAGATCGTCGTGTTCCATCCATTGTCGGAAAAGCAGATCGCCGACATCGCGCGCATCCAGTTGAAGGCGCTCGAGTCGCGGCTCGCGAAGCTCGACATCCGGCTCGATTTGAAGGAGGGCGCACTTGCAGCGGTTGCATCGACGGGCTTCGATCCGGTGTACGGCGCGCGGCCGTTGAAGCGCGCGATCCAGCAGCAGATCGAGAACCCGCTCGCGAAGGAAATTCTCTCAGGCCACTACGGCCCGGGTGACACGGTGGTCGTCGGTGCGACCGGCGGCGAGATCACATTCAAGCGTCGGGAATCGGACGACAGGGATCAGGAGTCGTCGCGCGCGCCGCAGGCCGCGGCGCGCTGACGTTGTCACACGTGCGGCACCCACCCACGCTGCACGTACCGATCGAGGCTGCGCCCCATCCAGGCGGTGATGCGGTTCGCCCAGCGCTCCATCGCCATGCGGAATTCGGCGTCGTTGGCGCTGGCTTCACCAACCCGTAACGTCGTTGCGCCACGCGCCATTGCGAGGGTCACGCCCGGCCGCTCGATCGTCCACGCGTCGCCGGCAGAGAGCATGATGTCGCGCTGATCGCCATCCTGCGTCAACCACACGCCTCCGCTGTGCACTCGCAGCGTCGTGCCGCGAGCGTCCTCGAGCTTCAGCAGGTCACCATCGTCGAGCGTCAATAGCCGTTTGTTCATTGCCGTCTCCATGCGTAGAATTCATCCGTGGGTGGTGCGTCGGGCTTCCAATCAGCGCACTCCACGCTTGTTACTGTAAAGGTCGGCAAGCCCGGCTTCAAACGACGAATTCGCATTCCTCGCATGAGTTTCACGCATGCATAACGCGTTTCGCAACCTTCCGTCGCTCGACTTTCTGCGCGGCTTCGAAGCTGCCGGGCGGCTCGGCTCTTTCACTCTCGCCGCTCACGAGCTGTTCCTGACCCAGTCCGCGTTGTCGCGTCAGGTGAAAGCGCTCGAAGACGCGCTCGGCGTCGCGTTGTTCGAGCGGCGCCATCGTGCGCTAGCCCTCACCGAAGCGGGCGCGGCGTTCCATCGCGACATCAGCGAAACGCTGCGCTCGATCGCGCGCGCCGCCGCGTCGGTCTCCGCGAAGACACGTGAGCCGATCCTCACGATAACGACCACGGTGTCGTTCGCTTCGTTGTGGCTCATTCCGCGTCTACCGCAGTTTCGCGCGCGGCATCCTCGTGTCGAGGTCTATGTATCGGCCGACGATCGAACCATCGACCTCGGCCGCGGCGAGGTCGACATTGCGGTGCGCTATCTGGGTGAGAACGCGCCAGCTACTGCGCTGCGCCTGTTCGGGGAGCGCATATTGCCGGTCGTAAGCCGCGCGGTGACGAGCAACCCCCGCACACCGCTAAAACGCGTGGCCGATCTTGCGCATCATGTGCTCCTGCATCTCGACGATCCCGAGGGACGCGTGCCATGGATCAACTGGCAGGCGTGGCTCGCGGCGAATGGCGCCGCCGACTTGAAGCCTGCGGGCTCACTGCGTTTCAGTCTCTATGATCAAGTGATTCAGGCCGCACTTGGAGGACAGGGCGTGGCCCTCGGAAGGCTGCCGATGGTAGGCGAGTTGCTGGCGCAAAAGCGTCTCGTTGCCCCGTTTTCCAAGCGTTACGAATCGCAGCGCAGTTATTACGTTCTGGTCGCGCCACATGCGCAGGCTCGCGCGGATGTCGTCGCTTTCGTCGAATTCCTCCGTGACGAAGCTCGTCGGGTCGAAGCGACACCAGCGCCGCTGCGCGCGCGAAAGCGCAGTGATAGACAGGCGCACGCAGCCAAGAGCGAGTACCCAGCCAGGTAGCGAGTATCCGGGCAATGAAGAGTCGACCGATGAGCACGCACGACCACGCAAGCCTCGCACCCTCGCCATGGATCGTTCGCTTCGGCGCGCTCGTGCCAGGCGGCGCGCGAATGCTCGATCTCGCGTGTGGTCACGGTCGCCACGCGCGCTGGTTTGCCAGCCGGGGGGCGCGAGTCGTCGCTGTCGATCGCGACGCGGCAGCGCTCGCCACGCTGCAAGGCATTGAGGGTGTCGAAGCGCGCATGCTCGACCTGGAAGGCGCCGCGTGGCCGCTTGCCGGCGAGCGCTTCGACGCCATTGTTGTCGTCAACTATCTCTATCGGCGCTACTTCGACGCGATACTCGCCGCGCTCGCCGACGACGGCGCTTTGCTCTACGAAACGTTCGCGACAGGGAACGAAGCCTTCGGCAAGCCCTCCAACCCCGAGTTCCTGCTGCGCCCCGGCGAGCTTCTCGATCGAACGACGGGAAAACTTGTCGTGGTCGCATTCGAGCAAGGTCATGTGCGCTCCGCTGATCGCGATCAAGTCGTGCAACGGATTGCCGCAGTGGGCGCGAAGCATCGCTGGCCGCCCGCTTTGCCCTAGAAGGAGCGCAGTTTCGGAGTAGAATCGCGGATTATTTCGCTACGACTCATGCTGACCGGAAGCCTCGTTGCAATCGTGACGCCGATGCGCGCAGGCGGCGCGCTCGATCTCGATGCGCTCCGCGCGCTGATCGATTGGCACGTCGCCGAGGGGACGGCGGGAATCGTCGTCGTCGGCACCACAGGTGAGTCGCCCACCGTCGATGTCGACGAGCATCAACGCCTGATCAAGACGACCGTCGATCACGTGGCGGGCCGCATCGCGGTCATCGCGGGTACAGGCGCGAACTCGACGCACGAAGCGCTCGCGCTCACCCGTTACGCGAAAGAAGCGGGCGCCGACAGCTGCCTTTCCGTCGTCCCGTATTACAACAAGCCGACGCAGGAGGGCCTGTATCGCCACTTCGCGGCGATCGCCGAAGTCGGCCTTCCGGTAATTCTCTATAACGTGCCGGGCCGCACGGTCGCCGATATTGCGAACGAGACAGTGCTGCGACTCGCCAAGGTTCCCAACATCATCGGGATCAAGGACGCGACCGCGGATCTTGGTCGCGGCAGCGAATTGATCCGCGCGCTCGCCAAAGAAGGCCATCGTGACTTCGCCGTGTACAGTGGTGACGACATCGCCGGCTTGCCGTTGATGTTGATGGGTGGGCATGGCGTCATCTCGGTTACTGCCAACGTCGCGCCGCGCGCAATGGCAGCGATGTGCAAGGCGGCGCTCGCCGGCGAGACCGGGAACGCGCGCGAATACAACGACACGCTGCTGCCGCTGCATCGGCACTTGTTTGTCGAGCCCAATCCGATTCCCGTGAAATGGGCGCTGACCGAGATGGGCCGCATCGCGAACGTCCTCAGGCTTCCTCTGGTTCCGTTATCGGCGCAATTTCACGATACCGTCCGGTCCGCGTTGCGCGAGGCCGAATGTCTTCAAGGACGATGATCGCAAGATGAATGCTGTGAATTCGATACTGCCGCGCCTCGCTTTGCTCGTAGCGGGCGTTCCGTTGACGATGCTGCTCGCGGGTTGCGAAACACTGGGTATCACCGAAGGCCTCGGCAAGCGCATCGATTACAAGACGACCGGCCGCGCCCCGTCGCTCGAAGTGCCGCCCGATCTCACGACACCGCGCTTCGACGATCGCTTCACGCCCTCGACTGCCAGCGGAGTTGCCGCGCAGCAAGGCGGCCCGCGCAAGAGCGAGGTGCTGCCGCAGAATCCCGATGCGCGCATCGTCCGTGCGGGCTCCGAGCGCTGGCTCGTCGTCAAGGCGACACCCGATCAAGCGTGGTCGCAGGTGCGCCAGTTCTGGACCGAGCTCGGCTTCGTCGTCGCCGTCGAGCAGCCAACGATCGGCGTGATGGAAACCGACTGGGCGGAGAATCGCGCCGAGATGCCGTACGATCCGGTTCGCAATCTGCTCGGCAAGGTCGCCGACGTGCTCTACACGACTTACAAGCGCGACAAGTTCCGCACGCGCGTTGAGCGCGGCGCCGACGGCAACAGTGTCGAAATCTACATTTCGCATCGCGGCATGGAGCAGGTGCCGACGACCAAGATCGACGGCTCGACACCGGCTGCGTTCGCGTGGGCGGTGTTGCCGCCGAATCCCGAGCTCGAAGCGGTGATGCTTTCGCGCATGATGCAACGCTTCGGCGCGCCGGAGGCGGTCGCCACGGCCGCTGCGAAATCAGCCATCGTTGCACCTGGCGTGGCAACGCCATCCGATCGCGCCCGTCTCGAAAAAAGTACCGATGGATCGTCGAAGCTCGTCGTCGACGATGCGTTCGATCGTGCGTGGCGTCGCATTGGCCTTGCGCTCGATCGCACCGGCTTCACAGTCGTCGATCGTGATCGCAGCAACGGCGTTTATTTCGTTCGTTATGCCGATCCCGACAGCGATGTCACCAAGGCGCGCGAAGCGTCGGGCTTTCTTTCCAAGCTCATGTTCTGGAAAGCCGACGAGAAGGATCGACCCGAGCAATACCAGATCAAGGTCGTCGAGACCTCACCCATGTCGACGGTGACGGTGCAGGATCCCAAGGGGGTTCCCCTTCGCACCAGTAACGGCGAGCGGATTCTCGCGTTGTTGCGCGAGCAACTGCGCTGACGCGGCCGGACAACGCACAGCGAGCGAACGCCGGCCGCCTGATGCGTTTCGCCTCGCTCGGTTCCGGCAGCGAAGGCAACGGTCTTGTCGTCGAGGTCGCCAGCACACGAATCCTGATCGACTGCGGATTCGGTGTACGCGACACCGTGGCCCGGCTCGCGCGACTTGGGTTGACGCCGGAGGATCTCGCGGCGATTCTCGTCACGCATGAGCATGCCGATCACATCGGTGGCGTCGCGGCATTTGCGGCGCACAGCGACATTCCGGTATGGCTCACGTTCGGAACGCTCGACATGGCAAGTGAGTACCTCGAGCCGGTCCGACGCGTCTACGGATTCGATTCGCAGGATGTGTTCGCGATTGGCGATGTGGAGGTTCGGCCGTTTCCCGTTCCGCACGATGCGCGCGAGCCCGTGCAGTTCGTCGTCGGTGACGGCGCGTCGAGGCTCGGAGTGTTGACCGATATCGGCACGACGACGCCTCATGTCGAGGCGAGCCTGTCGCGCTGTCATGCAATCGTTCTCGAATGCAACCACGATGAGTCGCTGTTGGCGAATGGCAGCTATCCGTTCTCGTTGAAGCAACGCATTCAGGGACGCTGGGGTCACTTGTGCAACGAAGCGGCGGCGGCGCTTTTGCGCGCCATCGACACGTCGGTGTTGAAGCACGTCGTCGCGGCGCATCTATCGCGCGAAAACAACACGCCTGCGCTTGCGCGAACCGCGCTCGCGGGCGCGCTCGGCTGTGAGGCCGACTGGATCGGAATCGCCGACCAGGCAGTTGGCTTCGATTGGCGCGAACTCTAGCGAGGGATCGACATGGAGAAGCGTCACGAGCTCTACAAAGGCAAAGCGAAGACCGTCTATGCAACCGACGATCCGAACCGGCTCGTCATGCACTATCGCGACGACGTATCGGCGTTCGACGGCGTGAAGCTTGCGAAGCTGGAAAAAAAGGGCGAAACGAACAATCGCATCAACGCTTTCGTGATGGAAAAGCTCGCGCGCGCCGGTGTTGCGACGCACTTTTTGCGCGTGCTGAACGAGCGCGAGTCGCTGGTGAAGGCGATGAAAATGATTCCGGTCGAGTGCGTGGTGCGCAACGTCTGCGCAGGCTCGATGGCGAAGCGCTATGGAATCGAGGAAGGGACACGTCTATCCGAGCCGATTTTCGAGTTTTTCTTGAAGAGCGACGCGCTCCACGATCCACTGTGCAATGACGATCACATTCGCGTGCTCGGATGGGCGAGCGATGACGAGATCAGGCAAATGCGTGCGCTCACCCATCGGGTGAACGCGATTCTGCGACCGCTGTTCGCGAAAGCCGGCATCGAGTTGGTCGATTACAAGCTGGAGTTCGGCCATCCGGTCGATGATCCCAACGGACCCGTGACGCTTGGCGACGAGTTCACGCCCGACGGCTGCCGGCTGTGGGATCTGAAGACCGGCGAGAAGATGGACAAGGACCGCTTCAGACGGGATCTTGGCGATGTTATCGAGCACTACCGCGAAGTCGGTCAGCGAATCGGCGTATCGCTTTAGAGTCCGGTTACGGTTCCCGCCAGCGCTCGCTCGCCGCTCGACCAGATCTCCTCGAAGCGCGCAACGAGCGGCTTCGCCTGCGCCGGCATCGCGATCGCGAGTGTGGCGCGGGGTTGATCGACGTGATAGCGATGGAGGTAATGCGCCTCATCGGCGATGACGAGCGCGTCCGCAGCAGCACGCGCCTCGGTGCCCGTGCGTCGCACCTCGATCGCATGGCCATACACTTTCAACAAGTCGACCACGCGCGGGCATGCGGATTCGAGATAGCGCGTGTCGTGCACGATGATCGAAAGCCGCGCCCCGCGTTTGCGCACGAACGCTTCGAGATTGCGCGCGCGAAGTGACGTGTTCCAGCCGGTCGCGACAAGGTCACGATCGAATACGCAAAGCTTGCTTTGCGCCGATGTGATCAACTCGTCGATCGCGTCAGCCTGCTGCGCGACGGTGGCGAGCCGCGTCTCCTTCGGCGCGAGCGGTGAATCAGTCGAGGACGGCGAGGAATCCATTGCGATACCAGTCGTGCAGGATGTCGATCGTTCGCGCGTCGAGCGACGCGCAAAGTCTTGCCGACAACGCGCGATCGTTGGCAAGTGCGCGCAGCGCTCGCGCGTTCAGACTCTCGAATGTATACGCTTCGCCGTTGACATACACGCGCCGTTCGTCGTACAGCATTCGCGTTCGAAGGTCGAGCGCGATGCCGCGCTTCGCGATGCGAATGCGAAACGCTGCGCCCGAGAGAACGCGCCTGGGCGGGTCGAACACCACGTTCGACTTGGGCTCGGTCAGCTCGACGCCGATGAATTCGCGCACCAGCTCCCGCGACCAGTGCACCTCCTCTAGCATCGCGCTGATCGAGCGTTGCATCGATGCATCGATCCTGGCCGGCGCGCGCGTCGGCGCGAGGCGCGGATCGGCATAACGCCCGTCGAGCACCAGCCGGTCGCGCAGAAAGTCCAGAAAAGCGTTCGCAAGCTCCTGCGCGCTGCCCTCGCGAAATCCGATCGAATACGTCGTGCATTCATCGAGCGCGATGCCGTCGTGCGCGAACTGCGGCGGCAGATAGAGCATATCGCCCGACTCGAGCACGACATCGTGCTCGGGTTTGAAGCGACGCAGGATTTTCAGCGGCAAGCCCTCTCGCAACGCGAGATCGCGCTGCCGTCCATAGCGCCAACGCCGGCGGCCGAGGCCCTGCAGCAGAAACACGTCGTAACTATCGACGTGCGGACCGACGCCACCGCCGGTGACCGCGTAACTCACCATCAGATCGTCGAGCCGCGCGTAAGGAATGAATGCAAAGCGACGCAACAGCCGTGCAGCAGTGGAGGAATGGAGATCAACACCCTGCACGAGCAGCGTCCAGCCGGAGTTGCCCAGCGCGGCGATGTCGCGCGATCGAAACGGGCCGTGCGCCACGGACCAGCGCGCGCCTTGGCGGACCACGATTCGCGACTCCACGTCGTCCCGCGCGGCGAGTGCGACGAGGTTGCGTCGATCGAGCTCGTGCGTGCATTCGGGCAGCGCCTGGCGTACCAGCCGCGCCTCTTTTTGCCAGTGCGCGCGAAGAAATGCGCGTGGCGTCAATCCGCCAAGGAGTCGGTTGGAGGCGGTCTTTATGTCAGGCATCGTGCGAGCTGAACGACTCGAAGTGCGCGCTACAATGCCCGCAGGCCACACCGACGTATGCCGTTGTGGTCCGCGAATTCACAAAGGATGTCGATGAACATTTTCGCCAACACCGTCGTCACGATCACGTTCAAGCTCTTCGACGCCGCCAACGCGCTGCTCGAGGAAACGCCCGAGCCCATCGCCTATCTGCATGGCGGCCATTCGGGAATTTTTCCAAAGGTCGAGGCCGCGCTCAACACGAAAGCGGTCGGCGACAAGGTTTCGGTCACGCTCGAGCCGCCCGATGCTTTCGGTGAGTACGATCCGCAGCTGATACGCATGGAGCCGCTCGATCGATTGCCTGCGGACATTTCGGTTGGCGGTTTTCTCGTCGCGGAGGAAAACGACGAGGAGCGCGTTTGGCGCGTGACCAACATCGCCGAAGGCAAGGCGGTGCTCGACGGCAATCACGAGCTTGCGGGTCGGCGTCTGCGCTTCGACTGCACCGTCGTCGACGTGCGACCCGCGACCGCCGACGAGATCACGCACGGCCACGTGCACGGCGCGCACGGTCACCACCACTGATCGGCAGAAGGCATCCACGCGCCGTCACGCACCCATTCATTGCGACGACGCATCGTCGACAAGACGCTTCAGCGCGTAAAGCTCCTCCAGCGCCTCGCGCGGCGAGAGCGCATCGGGGTCCACGTTCATCAATCGCTCGACCACGCGCGAATCCTTGGCAGTGGGAAGCTCTGCCGACGATGCGGCGAACAGATCACTCTGCCCATCGCGCCGCGCATTGAACTGATCAAGGCGCGCCAGATAAGCGCGCGCCTGGCGAACCGTGTCGGCAGGCACGCCGGCGAGCTTCGCAACCTGTAACCCGTAGCTTCGATTCGCCGGACCCTCCTCGACGGCGTGCAGGAACACGATGCCGTCCTTGTGCTCGACCGCATCCACATGCACGTTTGCGCAGCCGTCGAGCTCGGAGGCAAGTGCGGTGAGCTCGAAATAATGCGTCGCGAAAAGTGTAAGCGACCGGTTGCGCTCGGCGAGGCGATGCGCGATCGCCCAGGCGAGCGCGAGACCATCGAATGTCGATGTACCGCGCCCGATCTCGTCGATCAACACGAGGCTTCGCTCGGTTGCGCGATTCAGTATCGCGGCCGCCTCGGTCATCTCCACCATGAACGTCGAGCGACCGCCGGCGAGATCATCGGATGCGCCGATGCGCGTGAAGATCGCATCGAGCGGACCGAGCTCGGCTTTGTCGGCGGGAACGAAGCATCCGCAGTGGGCAAGCAATGCGATGACCGCCGCCTGGCGCATGTAGGTCGATTTGCCCCCCATGTTCGGCCCGGTCACGATGACCATGCGACGCTCGCTCGTCAACGCGAGATCGTTCGCAATGAATGTATCGACCTGCTGCTCGACGACCGGATGGCGTCCGCCGCGCACGATGAACTTCGAGTCGATCGAAAAGTGGGGGCGCGTCAAGCGCAATGCCTTGGCGCGCGCGGCGAATGTCGCGACGACATCGAGTAGCGCAAGTGCATGCGCTGCTCGCTGCAGTTGTGGAACAGCTTCTCCGAGCTTCAGCAACAATTCATCATAGAGTTGCCGCTCGCGTGCAAGCGCGCGCTCCTGTGCGGACAGCGCCTTGTCCTCGAACGCCTTGAGCTCGGGCGTGATGTACCGCTCGGCATTCTTGAGCGTCTGGCGGCGTCGGTAGTCGGCGGGAACTCGCGCCGCATTGGCGTTCGACACTTCGACGTAGAAGCCATGCACGCGGTTGTATTCGACCTTGAGATTCGCAATCCCGCTTCGCTCGCGTTCGCGCTTTTCCAGCGCGACCAGGAAATCGCCGCAGCCGTCTTGCAGCGCGCGAAGCTCGTCGAGCTCGGCGTCGTACCCAGCCGCAATCGTGCCACCATCGCGCACATTCGCGGGTGGATCCTGGGCGACAGCGCGTTGCAACAGCTCGCTCCATTGCGCATCGATCGCAAGCGAATCGCGCGCGCTGTCAACCAGCGCAACGTGGATCCGTTGCAACATCGCGCCAATCGACGGCAACGCGTGCAACGTGTCGCGAAGAGCGGCGAGATCGCGGGGCCGCGCGCTAACCAAGGCGATTCGCGATGCGATGCGCTCGATGTCACAGGTGCGCCGGAGCGCATCCCGCAGCGCCTCGCTCGTTTCCGCTTGCGTCAGGAATGCATCCACCGCATCGTGACGAGCCGCGGCGCGCTCACGATCAGCCAACGGGCGCGTCAACCAATCGCGCAGCAATCGGCTTCCCGCTGCGGTTGCGCAATCGTCGAGAAGCGACAAGAGCGTGGGCGACGCCTCGCCTTGCAAGGTGCTCGTGATTTCCAGATTGCGTCGACTCGCGGCGTCGAGCCACAAGTAATCACTGCGATGCTCGACTTCGAGCTCGCGGACGTGAACGAGCGAGGTTTGTTGCGTCGCTCGCGCATACGCAACCAGACCGCCTGCTGCAGCCAATGCGAGTGGCACTTCATCTGCGCCAAACGCGGCGAGATCGAGCGTGGCGAGCTCGCGTGCGAGCGTTTTCGACGCGGTAGCGCGATCGAAGTGCCAGGCGGGGAATGGGCGTGATGACGGCATTCGCAGCGACGGTGGCGCAGTACCCTCGGCAAACAGCAGCTCGGCCGGCTCGATGCGTTCGAGTGTCGCGATTGCATCACCGAGCGACCCCTCGCTTAGCAGCAGACGGCCGGAAGCCAGATTGAGCCACGCAATACCGGCGCGCTTGCCGTGTGCGACAAACGCGGCAAGCAACGCGTCGCGGCGCGCATCGAGGAGGTTCGCGTCGGTCAGCGTTCCGGGGGTCACCACGCGCGCAACCCGGCGCTCGACCGGACCCTTCGAAGTGGCCGGATCGCCGACCTGCTCGACGATCGCAACCGCCTCGCCGCGGCGCATCAATTTCGCGAGATGCTGGTCCAGCGCGTGATAGGGCACGCCGGCCATCGGAATCGGCGCACCGTTGCTCGCACCCCGACGTGTGAGCGTGATGTCGAGAAGGCGCGCCGCACGCTCGGCATCGCCGTAGAACAGCTCGTAGAAGTCGCCCATGCGATAGAGCACGAGCTTGTCCGGGTGCTCGGCCTTGACGCGCAGGTACTGCTGCATCATCGGCGTGTGGCCGGCGAACGACGACTCGTTGTTGTCTCGCGTAGGCGCGTCGCCGTTCCTCATGCCGAATTATACGAAGCGCGAGTGTGGTGAGTCAGTAATTCGCTGTGCAAATCCGGCCAGTTCGCTTCCATACTTTGTTGCCCTTGCGCGGCAGGTGGCTAACCTGGCCGCGCAAGGGCGTCGCGTCTGAAAGCGAACGCGGCCGGTTTGCGCAAGCATCCGAAACGTGCCGAACATTCTTCAACGAATCACCGACTCACCACACTGGACACGAGCGAAAAAAAACGGGACCGGCACGGTCCCGTTTGACGTTCGATCTTCCTGTCAGAGGGCGCGCCGCCTGTGCAAGCCTGCAATCATCGCAGCAAGACCGAGCAACGCAACGCTATGCGGCTCGGGCACCCTCGACACCGGACGCACTCCCGTGATGAGGTCCTGCGTGCTCGCTGATGTCAGCCGGATCACGTATTGCGCGCCGAGATCTGCGCTGGTCGGGCGAAGCGCATTGATGTCGTTGAAGATCGTTGCCACGGATGAAGGCACCGCCGAGAAGGTCACACCACCGGTCGTCAGCGCAAAGTCATCGTTGAAAAGCGCTTCCCAGATGCCGACCTGGATCGCTGTGGCTTGGTCGCTCGTCATTGGGAGCAGCCAGCGAAACGGTCCGCCACCGAAATAAGCATTCGCGGCACCGAGAAAATCCAGCGCAGCAGAAGGCGCGCCTGGCACAACGGTGTACGTGTCGTTGCCAAGATACTGCGCGAGATCGAAGCAGTAAGCATAGAACTCGCTACCGCTTGCGATAAGCGTCGCTGCATCGATGCCCACGGTCGATGCCACCACGCCACTGTAGCGTCCTGCAGCAGCCGTAACCGACTGGCCAACGGGATAATTGATCGTTCCAACGCTGCCGCCGCCGGGATTGAACACCGGCGAGTTCCAATGGATATCGATCGTCGCAGCCAGCGCGCTTGAGCACGACAACAGGGCGACTACGATGGACGTTGCGATTCCTTTCATGGCCTTTTCCTGGAGTGAACGTAACTCCATTACGCAAAGCGAGTGCCACGCGCGGCAACACGCTGGTGGCTAAGGAAAAGCGCAATGATGGGTCGTGACGAACGGCGGCGGCGTAACTGCCATCGACGACGCGGCGGTCGCGCCAACAAAAACGGCGGCCGT
Organism: Casimicrobiaceae bacterium; assembly: GCA_035536295.1. Lineage (GTDB taxonomy): Bacteria > Pseudomonadota > Gammaproteobacteria > Burkholderiales > Casimicrobiaceae > VBCG01. The sequence goes on along the minus strand of DATLOI010000193.1, from coordinate 769 downwards.
TAGCCGCCGTTCATGTTCGCTACGACTTGGCTAGCTTAGGCGCGACGTCGAATCAGCGCGAATCCGAGCACGCCAAGTGCAATAAGAAGCAACGTGTTGGGCTCGGGGATGCGTCCGGTCATTCCGTTGAAGTCGAAGCTCGTCGTGCGCAATCCGTCGCCATGCTCGATCACGACCCGCAATGTCATCGAGAACGTGTCGGTGATCATGCGCAGCGCGCTTGCGTCTTCCGAAAAAGCGAGGTCGCCGGGTGTACTGGTGAACGTTCCCATGCGAACGAGCTGCGACAACCCGAACAGACTATTGCCATCGTCGACGTATAGCCACCAGCTGATGCGCCCCTCGGTGGTCCCACCGATCGCGCTAAAAAAATTCAGCAAGTTCGTGCCTGTAGCCGCGGAGAGGTTGTTCTCGGTAAACATGATCTCGAGCGCACCGCTTCCCCCCGGGCCGAAACTGGAAACGTCGACACTATTGAGGTCGAGCGTGGCCCCCGGAGTGATCGGACCGCCAGTACCGGTGGTGACGTTGATGATGTAACCGTCGATGGGTCCGATGAAGACAACTGCACCATCGACTGCGCTGGAATCGCCAGGCCCGTTATCGGCAACGACCACCCCCGGCGGACTTACAACGGGAAACGGCGAAGGCAACGCCATCGTGATCGGCGAAATCGACTGCAACGACAGCACCGGATTCGCCGATACGCTGGTACTCACCATCGCTGCGGTCGCAGCAGCGATTAGAAGTGGGCGGATCTTCATGGGGG
>DATLOI010000192.1:0-3141 GCA_035536295.1 Casimicrobiaceae bacterium | reverse complement strand
GCGAGGGTGATCGAGGGAAACCGGCGCAGTCAGTCCGGCTTGTGGGGTTACGCGATCTCGGGCGACCTGCCGATCGTGCTCTTGCAGATCAAGGACCCCGAGAACATCGAACTCGTCCGGCAGCTCGTGCAAGCGCATGCGTATTGGCGCCTCAAGGGATTGCTCGTCGACCTCGTCATCTGGAACGAGGAACGCGGCGGCTACCGGCAGGTTCTGCACGACCAGATCATGGGACTCATTGCAGCAGGCCTGGAAGCGAGCCTGATCGACCGGCCCGGCGGCATCTTCGTGCGTGCCGCGGACCAGATCAGCGCCGAGGATCGCATCCTGCTGCAATCGGCCGCACGAGCGATCTTCACCGATAGCCGGGGAACGTTGGCGGAGCAGGTGCGACGGCGCGCGGCGCGCGAGCCCGCAATGGCGGCGCTTTTCGTCAGTGACGATCTTCCGGCGCCGGCAGCACCGATTGCATTCACGCGGCCCGCGCTGGCCTTCGATAACGGGCTGGGCGGATTTTCGCCGGATGGCCGTGAGTACGTGATCATCACGACTGAGAAGGACGTGACGCCGGCGCCGTGGGTCAACGTGCTCGCCAATCCGCACTTCGGCTGCGTGATCTCGGAGGCCGGCAGCGCGTACACGTGGAGCGAGAATGCCCACGAGTTCCGCTTGACGCCCTGGCACAACGACCCGGTCACCGACGCCAGCGGCGAAGCGTTCTATGTGCGTGACGACGAGACCGGGCGGGTGTGGTCGCCTTCGCCTTTGCCCCGGCGCGGCGAGGGTCCTTACACCTCGCGCCACGGTTTCGGGTACAGCGTGTTCGAGCACGCCGAGGAAGGGATCCAGACCGAGTTGACGATCTTCGTCGCGCTCGACACGGCCATCAAGTTCGCCGTCCTGAAGCTGCGCAATCAGTCGCCGAGAACCCGGCGGCTTTCCGCGACCGGATACGTGGAATGGGTGCTGGGCGACTTGAAGCCCAAGACCACGATGCACGTCGTCACGGAGATCGATCCTGTCAGCGGAGCGGTCTTCGCACGCAATGCTTTTCATCCGGAGTTCGCCGACAACGTCGCGTTCTTCGACGTGGACGACGTCACGCGCACGATCAGCGGCGATCGTACCGAGTTCATCGGCCGCAACGGCACGCTCCGCGATCCCGCTGCGCTTGCCCGTGCGCGACTCTCCGGTCGGGTCGGCGCGGCGATGGACCCGTGCACTGCGATCCAGATTCCATTCGAGCTTCCCGCAGGGCAGTCGCGCGAGATCGTATTTCGCCTGGGCGTCGGTCGCGGACTCGAGGACGCGAATCGCCTGGTAATGCGTTATCGAAAATCGGGCGCTGCGCGCGCGGCGCTGGAAACTGTCAAGGCGTATTGGAGCAAGGCGCTCGGCGCGGTATCGGTATCGACGCCGGACCTTGCGCTGGATCTCCTGGCCAACGGCTGGCTGATCTATCAGACGCTGGCGTGCAGGGTTTGGGCCCGCAGCGGCTACTACCAGTCGGGCGGTGCGTATGGCTTCCGCGATCAGTTGCAGGACACGATGGCGCTTTTGCACGCGGAGCCGCAACTTGCGCGAGAGCACCTCGTCCGGTGCGCTTCGCGGCAGTTCGTCGAAGGCGACGTTCAGCACTGGTGGCATCCGCCGCTGGGTCGCGGCGTGCGCTCGCACTGCTCCGACGACTTTCTTTGGCTCCCACTCGCGACCTGCCGCTACGTCGCCTCGACCGGCGACGTCGGCGTGCTCAGCGAGCGGATGGCGTTCCTCGAAGGACGCCCGGTCGGCGCGGACGAGGAATCCTATTACGACCTTCCGATTCGTTCGGGCGAAGAGGCGACGCTCTACCAGCACTGCGTTCGGGCCATCGAGCGCGGGCTCGCGTTCGGTGCGCACGGCTTGCCGCTGATCGGGTCGGGGGACTGGAACGACGGCATGAACAATATCGGCGCGCGCGGTGCCGGCGAAAGCGTATGGCTGGGATTTTTCCTGTTTGAGGTGTTAAAGCAATTCGGCAGGCTCGCCGACCGCCATGGCGACACGACGTTCGCGCAACGCTGCGCGAAGGAGGCGCAAACGCTGCGTGGGAACCTGAAGCGGCACGGCTGGGATGGCGAATGGTATCGGCGCGCCTACTTCGACGACGGCACTCCGCTCGGCACCGCGCAAGGCGTCGAATGCAGAATCGACTCGATCTCGCAAAGCTGGTCGGTGCTGTCGGGAGCGGGCGACCCCGCGCGCTCGCGCGCTGCGATGCGTGCGGTGGACGAGCATCTGGTGGACCGCGAGCACGCGCTTATCGCGCTTCTGGATCCGCCGTTCGACAAGGCGGACCTGGACCCCGGCTACATCCGCGGCTACGTGCCCGGCGTCAGGGAAAACGGCGGGCAGTACACGCACGGAGCGATCTGGACGGTGATGGCGTTCGCAGCGCTGCACGAAAGCGAGAGCGCATGGGAGCTCATGACGATGATCAACCCGATCAACCATGCTCGCACCCCGGAGGCGATCGCAACCTATCGGGCGGAGCCCTACGTTGTCGCGGCGGACGTGTATGCGGTCGTTCCGCATAGCGGACGCGGTGGCTGGAGCTGGTACACCGGTTCGGCGGGTTGGATGTACCGGCTGATCGTGGAATCGCTGCTTGGCGTCGTGCGGGAAGCAGATCGCCTGCGCTTCGCGCCGCTCCTGCCCGCGGCCTGGCCGTCCTGCGAGATCCGCTACCGCTTTGGCGAGACGTTGTACCGCATCACGCTACGTCGCGGATCGTCGCCCGATGCCAAGGACAGCGTGCACGTGGACGGGATCGAGCGACGGGATCGCGCGGTGCCGCTGGTCGATGACCGACAGGAGCACGTGGTCGAGGTCGTCGTGGGCGAGGCGAAATCGGGAAGCATCTCGACTGCAAGCGGCGGCTCGTCGAGCCGGCACGTTGCTTAGCAGGTGCTGAGAGCGGTCAGCAGTTCCGCATCTGACGCAAGGATCGTACTGCGTCGTCGTCACCGCCTGCGGCCGCATCTGCATGCATTGCAAACATCTTGACGGGGCATCGCGTCGGCATCAAGGAGGTGAGCGATAAAATCTGGCTCGTCTCCTTCATGCACTACGACCTGGGCTTCTTCGATGATGAGACATGTC
>DATLOI010000191.1:0-38642 GCA_035536295.1 Casimicrobiaceae bacterium | reverse complement strand
CCGCACTTGCTTACGCGGAGGCGAACGCATTGCGTGTAAGTCCCGACTGCTCGTATGTGCGCCAGTACATGGCGCGTCATCGCGAGACGCACAAGCTGTTACCCGATAACGTCGCGATCTGACGCAGATTGCTCGTCAGATTTCGTAGCGGCCCTCCGCGGCTTTCGCGGTAACTCTCGCGATCTCTACGTCATGACGGCGTGAGAGCAAGAGCAACGCTGCCAACGCGCCGATCAGCGCACAGAACATGTCGGCCAGGGTGTCCCACTGGTCGCCCTGCGTTCCCAGGAATTCAGTCGCGCCTTCGCCCAGCGCGAGCGCGGCCCACCACTCGATCAGCTCGTAAAGAGCGCTGATGGCAAACGCGATGCAAATGCAAATGAAGGTGAGCATGCGTGGCCCCCGGACATATTCTCCACGAACCAGAATCTCGCGCGCGACCAACGTAGGCCCGAATCCCTGCATGAAGTGCCCGATACGACCATAGGGATTGCGCGCGAGGTCGAGCCATTCTTGCAGGACGAAGCCCAACGGCACGCGGGCATAGGTGTACGCGCCTCCGACAACGAGCACGATCGCGTGCAAGGCGATCATTACGCACAACAGTGTCGTTAGCGGAAAGCGCTGCCAAGTGAGCGCAATCAGCGGGAACGCGACGAGCACCGGCGCGACTTCGAGCCACCAGGTGCCGCGCTCATAGGGCGAGATTCCCGACACGACCAATGCGATCGCGACCGGGAGTGCAAGAACCAACAGGAGAAGCCGCTCGCGCGACGCTCCCGCCGCGACTGCCGTGTTATCAGCGCGCCCCGTCGCGCGCAATCGACGGCTCGACTCGCACGATCGTGGTCACCGATGCGGCGATGAAGCAGGCATCGTGCGCCTTCTCGTGCATCGCCTCGTGGTCCGCGGGGCTTGGCGCCTTGCCCTCCGCGAAGAGAACCTTGGGACGCAGCACGACTTCGGTCATCGCGAGCTTGCGATGCTCGTTGCGATCCATGACTCCAAACGCTTCGTCGTGATAGCTGTCGACGACGAAGCCGCGCTTGGCCGCGATCGCCAGGAACCAAAGCATGTGGCAGCTCGATAACGAGGCCACGAACGCCTCCTCGGGGTCGACTGCCTTCGGATCGGATTGAGGGACCGGGACGACATGCGGCGATGAAGAGCCGCGAACCACCGCGCCACCATCGAAGCGCCACTGATGTGCGCGCGAATAGCTCGAGTTCTGGAAGTCGTCGTCGCCGCGCATCCATTCGATCGTGGCCGTGTAGTTCATGGCGCGGCGTCCAATTTGACGGAGGGAGTGCCGATCATACGCCCGGCGCGAGGCGGTCAAGATAGCTGCGCACCGCGTCGTTGCCGGTCAAGCGATCGAAATCGCCGAACTCGCGCACCTCGCCTTTTTGCACGAACAGGAATCGCTCGCAGGCTTCCTTCAGTATCTCGAGATGGAACGGCTCGTTCGGATGCACGCACAGGAATACGACGTTGCCCGCGCGACGGAGCTTTTGCATGAAGTCGAGCATGAAGCCGATATAGCCGTCGGCGATTGCGAACTGCGGCTCGTCGAAAAGATGCACGAGCGGCCGTTCGCGTCCGGCGCGCTCGAGCAGGAACGAAGGCAGCGTGCGGCGATACGCGCGCACCTGATACGACTGGTGATAGTGGATCGCGAGCCGGTCGCGCTCGCGATAGCGCACGCGATGCACGTTGCGTCCATCGATCCGCACGCTGCCCGACGTAGGCACGTTGCTGCCGGTCAGAAGCTCGAACAGCGTCGTCTTGCCGGAGCCGTTCGGTCCCAGGACGCCGATTGTCTGCGGCGCATCGACCGCGAAATCGGCTTTCAACGCGAAGGTTTCGCGACGCCGCCACCCCGGCGCGAAGTAGCGCTTCACCAATTGCTCGACACGAACGATCGGTGCGGTCATGTCAATCGATGCCGAGAAGCTCGCGTCGAGCCCGCAGATCATCCCGCAGCGACGCGGCCGGTCCGCAATGGACGATGCGCCCGAGCTTCATCACGATGACGCGATCGGCGACGTCGAGAACGGTACGCAGATTCTGATCGACGACGAGCGACGCGACGCCTTCCCCCTTCAATCGACGGATCGCATTCATCACGTCCTGCACGACTTTTGGCGCGAGCCCCTGCGATGGCTCGTCGAAAAGCACGAGCCCCGGCGCCCCGACCAGCGCCCGCGAGATCGACACCATTTGCAGCTCGCCACCGGAAAGATTCTCGCAATCGCGCAAGAGTAAGTGACCAAGCGCCGGGAACAGCTCGCAGCACTCGGCCACCGACCAGCCGCGAAAGCGGGTGCGCTTGCGGGCGATTTCCAGATTGCGTGCGGTGGTGAGCGACGGGAAGACGCGCCGATCATCCGGCACCCAGGACAGTCCCAGACGCGCGATGCGATGCGTCGGCGTGCGCTCGATCGCCCGGCCGTCGAACGCGATCCGCCCGCGACGCGGTGGCGTGAGCCCGAGAATCGAGCGTAGCGTCGTGGTCTTGCCTGCACCGTTCGGCCCGAGCAGCGCCACGATCTCTCCCGCCGCGACATCGAGCGACACACCAAACAGAACCTGGGTCTCGCCGTAATAAGCATCGATCGCGTCGACGGAGAGCATCAGGCGTTTCCAAGCGAGGAGCGACGCACCCAAGCGTTGTCGCGAAGCTCGTCCGGCGTGCCCGCCGCGATCACCTGTCCCCAGTGGATCACGTGAATGCGCTGCGCAAGGCCGAACAAAAAACGCATGTCGTGCTCGATCATCACGATCGTGAAGCGGCGCTTCAATTCGGCTACGAGCTCGGCAAGGCGCGCCGTGCCGTCGGCGCCGAGCCCCGATGTCGGCTCGTCGAGAAAGAGAATGCGTGGCGACGTGGCCAGTGCGAGCGCGATCTCCAGCGCCCGCCGCTCGCCGTACGCAAGATCCTTGGCGATCGTGCGCTCGCGACCTGCGAGGCCAACGCTGGCAAGGATTGCGGCGGCTTCGTCCTGTGCGGCGGCATCGGTGGCGAGATCACGCCACGCGTCGTGACCACGAGAGCGAACGCGCGGAAGCGCGATGACGACGTTGTCCTGTGCCGACTCCTGATCGAACAGATTGATCGCCTGGAACGAGCGGGCAACGCCGCGGCGGACGATGCGCTGCGGATCGAGTCCCGTGATCGCCTCCCCGTCCATGACGACTTCACCGCGATCCGGCCGATAGTGGCCGGTCAAGACGTTGAAGCAGGTGGTCTTGCCGGCGCCGTTCGGTCCCATGATGCCGGTCGTCGTCCCCTCGTCGAACGCGAGCGAGATGTCCTCGAGCACGACTCGATCGCCGAAGCGCTTGTGCAGATTCCTCGCTTCGAAAAAAGCCATCAGCGTCGCGTTCGCGTGAATCGGCGGATGAGGTCGCGGCCGATCCCTGCGATGCCTTCGGGCTTCCACAGCACGAGCGCCATGAACGTGAGTCCGTACCAGAACAGCCAGGTCTCCGTGTACGCGCCGAACAGATCGCGCGCGAGAATGAAGAATGCGGCGCCGACGACGGGCCCCCAAAAGCTTGCAAGCCCACCACCGACGAGCACCATCATCACGACGAATCCGGATTGATGCAGGCTCATCACGTTCGGGTACGCGGACTGTTGCGCCATCGCGAACAACGCGCCGGCGAGCCCGGCGATCGCCGTCGACAGCACGAACACCGCGAACTTGAAGCGCCAGACGCGATGGCCGAGAAAGCGCGCGCGCGTCTCGTTTTGCCGGATGCAGGCGAGCACGCGACCCGCCGGCGAGTGCACGAAACGCCAACATCCGAGAATCACCAGAACGAGCAGCGCGAGTACGAATAGAAACAGCGCTTCGTTGCTCGCAATCGACCAGCGGCCGAATGGAAGCTCGAGCGGCGGCCGCTTGAGGTTCAGCAATCCATCCTCACCGCCTGTGATCGAATGCCATTTGATCGCGACGAACCAGGCGACCTGGCCGAACGCGATCGTCAACAGCGCGTAATAGATGCCGCGTCGATGCGAAATAAACGCCGCCACGAGCGCACCTGCAAGCGCTGCTGCGACGACAGCCGCGAAAAGATCGACCCACAGATTCACGATCACGTGCTTTTGCACGAGACCGAATGCATACGCGCCGATGCCAAAGAATGCGCCGTGCCCAAACGAAGGCAGGCCGGAGTGCCCGAGCAACAGGTTGTAGCCTTGTGCATACAGCATGAAGACCGCGATCTCCACGCCGAGATAGGGGTACAACCCTACCGCGGGAAGCCACCACACGGCGGACGCCATCACGACGATCAATACGATCAGCGGTCCGGGGAACGCCGCTGCGACCGGCGCGCGCGGAGGCAAAGCCAGGGACCGGGATTGAGCAGGCGTGACAGCGGCGTGCATCGGGCGGCGGGGATTCTCCGGCAACGTCTGGCGAAGTGCCGGCAGGCGTGTTCTAATGCGCCGAACAGTAGAATAAACGTTCCACGTTGACAAGCCCGCGCCGTTATCGAGATTCCCGATTGCCATGAGTGCGGCAAGCCGTTACGACGATCTCGCGCGCGCGATCGCCGACGCGTATCCTGGGCTTTCCAACCGCCTGCAGGGTATCGCGCGTTTCGCGCTCGACAATCCCGATCAGATGGCGCTGTCGACGGTCGCCGAAATCGCGCGGAGCGCGGATGTTCCGCCGTCGGCCGTCATCCGCTTCGCGAACGCGCTCGGCTTCGCCGGCTACCTGCCGATGCAGCGCGTCTATCGCGAGCGGATCGTCGCGCGAAGCGCGACCTACCGCGAGAGAATCGCAACGCTGCGGCGCGATGGGCGCGGCGACACCGACGTGCTGCCGCAGCTACTCGACAGCGCGATCGGTGAGCTCGAGAAACTGCGCGATCATGTCGACGGCACGCTGTTCCGGCGTGCTGCGCATCTCGTGCTGGCGGCGCGCCGCGTCCACGTCCTTGCGCAGCGACGCGCCTTTCCGGTCGCCGCGTACCTTGCCTACGGACTGTCGCAGCTGGAGGTTCCTGCGTTCCTGCTCGACAGCGTCGGCGGGATGCTGCAACAGCAGGCCGCCCTGTTGCGCGACGGGGATCTTCTGGTCGCCGCGTCGTTTCGGAGCTATTCGAGCGAAGTCGTTGCCGCGGCGGCTCTCTGCCGTCGCAACAACGTGCCCGTGATCGCGTTTACCGATCACGCGGTGAGCCCGCTCGCCAAGGCCGCGACGCTGCGCTTCGATCTCGGCGACAACCTGGCGCTCCCGTTCCGCTCGCTGGTCGGGCCGATGTGCGCCGCACAAGCGCTCGTGATGAGCGTCGGCTACATGCTCGCGGACAAGCCGAGGCGGGGTTCGCGAAAACGCTTGACGAAGCGGGCGTGATGGAACAATCATTCCACTTACGACGTCGGCGGAACGTTTCGTTTGCGCCGGCGGGTGCCCAGGGAGGATAGCGATGACCAAGCCCGAGCCGTCAATGCCGCATGTGAACGAGATCGCCCCGCAAGTCTCGAACCCTAGACGACGCTCGCTTCTTGCAGCGCTCGCCACGGGGAGCGCCGCGACGTTTTTCGGTCCCTGGAAAGTCAACCACGCGTGGGCGCAGTCCGCGCAGCGGAAGCCTTTGGTCATCGGCCTCACGATGGACGCGTCGGGACAATACGGCGCGTCGGGCGTCGAGGAGCGGCTCGGCGCGATGATGGCGATCAAGGAATTCAACGACAAGGGCGGTGTGCTCGGGCGACGCATCGAGGCGCTGCATATGGATACGGAGACGACGCCGGCGACAGGCTCGCGCGTCGCCGAGCGGCTGATCACGCGCAACGAAGCCGCGTTTCTCATCGGTGCACTGCATTCCGGCGTCGCCAACGCGATCTCGCAGGTCGCGCAGAAGTACGGCTGCATATTCCTCAACACGAACTCGAGTTCGCCGACCGAGGCCGGCAAGGATTGTCATCGCACCAAGTTCGTGTGGGACGGAAACGGCACGAACTTCGCGCATGCGATCGTAAAGAACGCTATTCGCGTCAATGGCAAGAATTGGGTGCTGCTGACCAACGACTATGTTTGGGGACACACCACGTCGAAGACGACGCGCACGCTTGCCGAGGCGAACGGCGCCAAGGTCATCGATGAGCTTCTGATTCCGCAGAACACACGGGATTTCTCGTCGTACTTGCTAAAGCTGCAACAGATCAAGCCTGAAGTCGTGGCCGCTGCGGTTGGCGGCGACGACATCAAGGCGCTGCGCCAGCAGGTCGTTCAGCTGGGACTGCAGAAGCGCATGGCATGGATCAACAACCAGCAGGATTGGCCCGATGTTTACGGCCTCGGCCCGGACGCGATCTTCGGCGTGTTCGGCACGACCTGGTATTACCGGCTCGACCTCCCGGGCGTGAAGGAATTCGTCGCCGCTTATCAGAAGCAGTATCCAGGGATGGCGATCCGCGTGCCGGGCAATGTCTACATCAACGGCTATCTCGCGACACGCGAGCTTTTGCGATGTGTCGAGGAAGCCGGCACGACGAGCAACATCGCGGTGATCAAGAAGCTCGAAGGACGCAAGATGAGCGCGCGCGACCGCATGCAGCATCACGATGCATGGATCGATCCGGTGACGCATCAGTGCCAGCAGACGATCTACATGGCGACGTACAACGATCAGCCGGTGGAGAAGGACGACATCTTCAAGCTCCTCGCCCAGGTCGAGCCGAAGGACGTCATCGATCAGGACGCGCCGATGACGTGCAAGCTCGAAAGCTACGAGGCGACGCCGACGTACGAACAGTGATTTGAAAACGGGCGATCGTCGACACGCGATCGCCTAGCCGTGTCGCTGCTACCGCACGTTCTCAACGGCCTGGCACTCGGCCTTCTGTTCGCGCTGATCGCGCTGGGCTTCATGCTGGTCGTCGGCCTGATGGAGACGATCAATCTCGCGCACGGGTCGTTTTTCGCGCTCGGCATGTACATCGCGCTCGTGCTGCTGACCCCACCCGCCTGGCTCGACCGGCTGCCGATCGATGCGTGGCGCGCGCTGCCCGTCACGACCCGCTATGCGATTGCGCTGGTGCTGGCGCCGGTCATCGTCGGCGCGATCGGCATGCTGCTCGAAGTCGCGCTGCGCCGCACTTACGGCAAGGATCCGCTCTACGGCCTTTTGCTCACATTCGGCGCGGCGCTCGTCATCGAGGAAGGCATTCGCGCAATCTTCGGATCGACCGAGAAGCAGCTTCCGCTGCCGGAGGCGATCAGCGGAGCCGTGCTCGTCGGCGATCTCATCTACTCGCGCTATCGGCTGTTCGCATGCGCGTTCGCGGCACTTGCGATCGGTGCGCTGTGGTGGTTTCTCGAGAAAACGCCTTATGGTGCGATCATCAAGGCAGGCGCGCACGATAGCGAGATGGTGCGCGCGCTCGGCCTCGATCTTGCGAAGTTGCGCTTGTTCGTGTTCGCGCTTGGTGTCGCGCTCGCCGCGCTGGCGGGTGTGGTGATGTCACCGATATGGGGCATGCGCCCGCATGTGGGCGTTGACGCAGTCGTGCCGGCGTTTCTCATCATCGTTCTCGGCGGCGTCGGAAGCTTTTGGGGCGCCGTGAGCGCGGCGTTGCTGGTCGGGCTCGTCGTTGGCCTGGCCGGTGCATACGCGTCGGAGTGGTCACTGCTCTCGATGTATTTGCTGTTCATCGCCGTCGTAACATTTCGCGCACGCGGCCTCGCCGGCAAGAAGAGCGCGCTCGATGTCTGAGGCGAAGCGCCTTTTTGACATCGAAGGCCGCACGGCATTGGTCGCCGGCGCGTATGGCGACCTCGGTGCGGCGATCTCGCGTGCCTTGGTTGCGCATGGCGTGCGCGTTGCCGTTGGGGGTCGCGATCGCACCCGGCTCGAAGCCCTCGCGAGCGAGCTTGGCCACGCTGCGACCGACGTTGCTTTCGACGCGACCGACGTGGAATCGATTCGCGCTGCCGTCGCGCGCACAGCCGAGTCGCTCGGCTCGATCGACTTTTTCATCAACAGCGTCGGCATGTTCGAGGAAGAGCGCGTGCTGGATGCCACGCCAGAGAGCTTCGATCGCGTTACCAGCGTCAACTACCGAGCGGCGATGTTTCTTGGCCAGGCGGTCGCACGTGCGCAAGTCGATCGCGGCACGCGCGGACGTCATGTGCATTTATTGTCGGTGCGTGCGCAACTGGCGATGCCGGGTCGCGGCTACTCTTCGTATGCAGGCAGCAAGGGCGGGCTCACGATGCTCGTGCGACAGCATGCGGTCGAGCTCGCACCGCACGGCATCACGGTGAACGGCGTCGCGCCGACGGTCGTGCGCACCGTCATGGCCGAGCATTGGTTTGCCGATCCGGCTCGTCGCGACAAGCTGCTCGCGCGAATTCCGCTGGGTCGCGTCGCCGAGGTCGACGACGTTGCAGGCGCGGTGTTGTTCTTTCTCGCGCCTGCGTCGTCGTTCGTAACGGGACAGGTTCTCTATGTCGATGGTGGCATCACGGCCAGCCAGTGAGCAACACTGGCACCTTGACGTGAGCGGTGGGCACCGTCAAGAATCCAACGATGCGTGCGTTCCAGGTCTTTGTCATCAACAGCTTGACAACGCTGCGGCGATGAACATGACGTCGCGCAAAGGTCGCGGATCCGGTAGCGACGCGACCGAGCGAGCGTTTCGCACGTCGCCTCCCGATGCGATCCGTCGTCGCTGGCGTGGGTGCATGCTCGGCGGCGGCGTCGGCGATGCGATCGGTGCACCCGTCGAGTTTTTGTCGATCGACGAAATACGCGCGCGCTTCGGCGTGGCGGGGGTCGTCGACATGACCACCGCGTTCGAGCGACCGGGCGCGATCACCGATGACACGCAGATGACGCTGTTCACCGCCGACGGCCTCTTGCGCGCGCATGTGCGCCAGTCGCTCGAAGGCAGCGTAAACATGAACGCAATCGTCGCGCACGCCTATCAGCGCTGGTTGATGACGCAGGCGAAGCCAACGCCGCTCGTCGATCGCACCGGCGATCAAGGTTGGCTGATCGAGCATCGCGAGCTCTTTGCGACTCGCGCTGCGGGACACACGTGCATCGCAGCGCTCGAAGCAATGGCCAGCCTCGGCGCCAAAGCGCGCAACGATAGCAAGGGATGCGGTGGCGTGATGCGCATGGCGCCGGTCGGATTGTTCTGTGCGCGCGAGCCGGGCAGCACCGATCAGCGCGCCGCGCGACGTGCGTTCGATCTTGGTTGCGAGTTGGCGGCGTTGACTCATGGGCACCCGACAGGGCAAGTGGCGGCAGGCGCATTTGCGGCGCTGATTGCGTTGGTCGCGCGCGAGTGGGAGATCGACGAGTCGATCGACGAACTGCTGCCGCTTGTCGCGAAGCGTCCGCTCGGCGCCGAAACGAGCGCAGCGATAAAAGCCGCGGTTGCGCTCACCCGAGCCGGCGCGCCGACGCCGGAGAAAGTTGCAACACTCGGCGAAGGCTGGATCGCCGAACAGGCGCTTGCGATCGCGATCTATGCCGCGCTCGCGTCGGAAGACTTCACGACTGGTGTGCTCGTCGCGGTGAATCACAGCGGCGACAGCGACTCGACGGGTGCGATCGCCGGAAATCTGATCGGCGCGTTGCGCGGCGTCGACAACATTCCGCGCAAATGGCTTTCCGCGCTCGATGCGGGAGCGACACTCGCCGCAATTGCCGACGATCTCGCGACGTATCCGGACTGGCCGATCGGCGAGTTCTTGCCGGAGAGCGAAGCGGCGACGTTCTGGCGAATGCGCTATCCGCCGGTCTAAGCGCATTCGATGCCCTCTCTTGCAACGCTGGAGCGCTTCATCGCCCGTGTGGAGAGCAACGCGCACGCCGACGCGATCGAGGAGTTCTACACCGAGAACGCCTCGATGCAGGAGAACCAATCCCCGCCGCGCGTGGGGCGCGACATGCTGATCGCGCGCGAACGCGACGTTCTGCAACGCGCAAGATCGATTCGATCGCAATGCATTCGACCGGTGTTCGTCAACGAATCGATCGTCGTTGTTCGCTGGGTGTTCGAATTCGAGTGGCTCGATGGCAAGCGCACGCGCATCGAGGAGCTCGCCTATCAGCGCTGGGACGGCGAGCGAATCGCCGAAGAGCAATTCTTCTACGACCCGGCGCAGCTCGCGAAGAACTGACCCGGCTTGATGCACGCTATCGCGAGGCGCTCGCGCTTCAGTGCAAACGTTGTCGCGCCTTCCGCGCAGCATCGGGCAATTCGCGACGCGATCCGCTACCGCGCGATTCGGTCGCGCGACGACGTTCCTGCCAGAAGCGATAAATGAGCACCGCCGCCACCGGCAATTCATCGACGAGGCTTTCGCGCTTCTCCTTGTCGTCGATCCATTCGGAGAACTCGGGATCGTGCTCGCCGAAGGCGAGCGCCTCGACGGGAAAAATCCAGTCACGCGCGTCTTGCGCGTCGTAGAGCGGTTGCCAATCTTCGTCGCGTAGCTTCACGCCCGCCATATAGCCTTCGCACCACGCAGTCGCTTCGGGCGGCGCGCGCTCCGCACTCTTTTCCGCGCGACTCATCTTCTCGGCGTCAGGCAGATACAAAAGGGGTCGAAAGCGCGTCGGGCTCTCGGCGAGCGTGCGCTCGATGCCGACCATGTGACGCAGCATCAGCGCCATTACGCGCTGCGCTTGATCCGATGATCCATATGCAGGCGTTGCGCTCTTGCCGCCTTCGCTCCACACACCGGGCAGCCATTCCGAAGGCTGAATCGTTTCGGGGCCGCTCGCGATCGCTGTGAGATAACCGTCGAGCATCTCGAGGTCCATGCAATCCTGCGGCACCGCGTCGGACGCAAGAAACCCTTCGAGGTCGTCGAGCTCGGTGTCGGTCAGCGGTTCGTCAAGGGCACGGTTTTCGGGCATCGAGGGTAGCCGTGGCAAGCGCAAATGCGTCAGGCGAGAGTGAAACTTTACCTTATGCCCCGACTTCGAATCCGAACCAGCGCGTTTGCGCCGTACGAGCTCCTCGTTTCAGCGAGGAAATCTGCGCGCGAGCTCGGCGATATCGGCATCGCTTAACGCGCGCACGGGCTCATGCCGCAACAACAGCCAAAGTCGCGCGGTCGCTTCAAGCTCTTCGATTGCATCGGCTGCCGACTGGAGTGTCGTTCCGCTGACGATCGGACCATGATTGGCGAGCAGCAACGCATGATGGCGTGACGCGGCTTCACCTACTGCATTCGCGAGTGAAGCGTCGCCGGGCGGAAAGTAGGGCAGCATCGGCAGCGATCCGACGCGCATCGCATAGTACGCGGTCAACGGCGGCAGCGCGTTGCGCTCGTCTGTATCGGCAAGCACCGAAACCGCCACCGAATGCGTCGCGTGCAGATGCACGACAGCTTCGTCGCGCGGACGCGTGCGGTACATCGCAAGATGCAGCGCCGCTTCCTTGGTCGGCGCATCACCGTCGAGGTGAATTCCGTTCGCATCGAGGCGCGCGAGCCTCACAGGATCGAGCGCGCCAAGCGAACTGCCGGTCGGCGTCATCAAGAATCCATTCGCCGTGCGCACCGAAAGGTTTCCGGTGCTGCCGTGCGTGAGACCGCGCGCAAACAGCGAGCGACCCAATTCGACCAAAGCGTCGCGCTGCGCGGCGTCACTCATGCAGCGTCCAGCATGCGAAACGCCTTGTCGAAAAAATCGACGCCGCCGAAGTTGCCGGACTTGAGTGCAAGAGCAATGGTCGGCTCGCCCAGCGACGTGGTCCACGGAACACCCGGATCGATCTGCGGCCCGATCGCGAGCGCCTCGATGCCAAGCGCCTGCACGACGGCACCGGAGGTTTCGCCTCCCGCAACGACCAATCGGCGAACGCCACGCGCAACGAGCTCGCGCGCAAGTATTCCGAACGCATTCTCGATCATCGACGCCGCGCGTTCAGGCCCTAGCTTTGCCTGGATCGTGGCGACGCGCTTCGGCTCTGCAGTCGAATAGACGAGAAACGCTCGGCCCGCATCGATCTCGCGCTCGATCGCGCGCAGCGCGGTGTCGGCCATCTGTTGGGGCGTGTCACCTCGCAGCGGTTGCAGCGCAACACCGACGTGCTCTCGCGAAAATTCCGCGACCTGCTCGCGAGTGGCCGCCGAGCATGAACCGGCGAGCACGGCTGACTTGCCGTCGACGCGCGGCAACGTTGCCGCATCGCTGCGTGCCTCGAGCAAGCCGACGTCGCGAAAATTCTGCGGCAAACCCAACGCGATGCCCGATCCGCCAGTCACGAGGGGCAACCCTGCGCACGCAGCGCCGATGTCCAGCAAGTCGTCGTCGTCGATTGCGTCGACGATCGCGTAGCCGACGCCTGCTTCCTGAAGACGCGCGAACTCCGCACGGATCGCGTTCGGACCACGCTGCACGATCGGCCATGCAACCAGACCGACTTTGCGCTTCGTCTGTCGCGCCAGCACGCGTACGAGGTTGGCGTCTCGCATCGGCGTCAATGGATGATCGCGCATCGGCGAATCGGACAGCAGCGCATCGCCGACGAACAAATGCCCGTTGTAGATCGTGCGCCGGTTCACAGGAAACGCCGGGCATGCGATGGTGAACGATGCCCCGAGCGCATCGAGAAGCGCGTCGGCAACGGGTCCGATATTGCCCGCGTCGGTGGAATCGAACGTCGAGCAATACTTGAAATAGACCTGACGAACATTGCGCTCGCGAAGCCATTGCAGCGCGTCGAGCGACCGTGCAACGGCTTCGCTCGGCACGATCGTGCGGGACTTCAATGCGACGACGATCGCATCGGCGTCGGATGCAAGATCGCGCTCGCGCGGCACGCCGATCGCCTGCACGGTACGCATGCCCGAGCGAACCAGCATGTTGGCGAGGTCGGTCGCGCCGGTGAAGTCGTCGGCGATCGCGCCAAGCAGAAGTCGAGTCATGTTGAGTGAATAGCCCCTGACCGCCCGGGTTGCGAGTCTGCCGGTCAGCTAGCGCTGAATGTAACCGAACAGCACAATGCTCGGCATCAGCGATGGTTACCGTCGGTGAATCAATGCGACGTTGTGACCAAAGTCGACTTACCATACCAATGAGTCGCCGTCGTCAACCATAGAATCACTGCCCATGACGCTTCGTTCGCTCTTCGCCTCCGACCGCATTCCCGTCGGACATCTGATCTTCGAGTTCGCGACGCCCGGCGTCGGATACCTGGCGCGAAACGCCGGCGCGGATTATCTGATCCTTGATCTCGAGCACAGCGGCTTCACGTTCGAGACAGCGAAAGTCGTCGTGCTGTCCGCGCGCGCCGCCGGCTTGCCGCTCGTGTTGCGAGTGGCGTCGCACGATGCGAAGGAGCTCTCGCGCGCATGCGACATCGGCGCCGACGGCATCATGGTGCCGCTCGTGCACACCGTCGACCAGGCGCGTGCAATCGTCGCCGCGTGCAAGTACGCGCCGGAAGGCGCGCGCGGAGTCGGGCAAATCCTCATGCACGATTCCTATCGCGCAGGTCCGCTCGTCGACAAGGCGCGAGCCGCGAACGAGGCGCTGGTCCTGATTCTGCAGATCGAGTCGCGTGAGGGAGCACAAGTCGCGGATGCAATGGCTGCGCTCGACGGCGTCGACTGCCTGTGGGTCGGCCACTTCGATCTGTCGTGCTCGCTCGGATCGCCGGGCCGCTTTGACACACCCGAATTCGAGGCAGCGATCGACGCAGTGATCGCGGCGACGCGCAAGCATCACATTCGCGCCGGACGTCTTGCTCACAACGCGGACGAAGGCGCAAAGCTGGTGGCGAGCGGCTTTGATTGCCTCGCCGTTGCAACCGACACGCAGCTCTACCAGACCGCGCTGACGCAAGCCATCAAGGCGATGCGCGCGCGCATCGAAGAGGCCAAGCGTTGAACCCGTTGCGCGTCGCCATCAGTCCATCGTTTTGTCGCGCCGACGGGCGCTGGAACTTTCCCGGATTCGACATTGCGGCGTTGGCCAGCGATCCAGCGTACGACGTCGTGCAGCTTTCCGGCGCGAGCACGTTGCGGGCAGACGACGTGCGCGATTTCGACGCGTTGATTCTCGCTGGCGACGCATTGCCCGCCACCGCGTTGCCGATAGAGTCGCGACTTGGCATCGTCGCGCGCTTCGGTGTCGGCTACGACAAGGTCGACGTAGCTGCGTGCACTGCTGCAGGTGTTGCCTTGACGATCACTCCCGACGCCGTAAGGCGACCAGTGGCCGTTGCTGCGTTGACGCTCGTGCTTGCAGCCGCGGGCAAGCTTTTGATCAAAGATCGTCTGACCCGTGAAGGACCCGCGGGGTTTGCAACGCGCACCGATCATATGGGTATTGGCCTGGTTGACCGCACGCTTGCGAGCATCGGCCTTGGCAACATCGGCGCGGAAATGTACCGCCTCGCAAAACCGTTGGGCATGCGCCACATCGCACACGATCCATGGGCGAATCCGGCGATCGCGAGCGAGGCGGGCGTGACGCTGGTCGATCTTGCAACGGTGTTTCGCGAGGCGGACTTTCTGTGCGTGCATTGTCCGCTGACGCCACAGACGAAGCATCTGGTCAACGCCGAACGAATCGCGACGATGAAGCCGAGTGCGTATCTGATCAACACGGCGCGCGGTGCGATCGTCGATCAGCGATCACTCGAAGACGCGCTGGAGCGCGGAGCCATTGCGGGCGCCGCACTCGACGTGCTCGATCCCGAGCCACCCATGGCGGAATCGCCCATTCTGCGAATGGGCAATGTCATTCTCGCGCCGCACGCGCTGTCCTGGACCGACCAGGCGTTTGCTGCGATCGGCGAGGGATGTATCGAGCCGGTGCGTGCCCTCGCGCGTGGCGAGGCACCTCGCAATGTTGTCAATCGGGACGTTCTCGATACTCGAGCATTCCTCGATAAGCTCGCACGTCGGCGCGTTGTCGCAACCGACCACCGCGACAGGGCGCGCTGATGTCGCTGCGTTTATCCGCCGACGAGCAATCGATGGTCGCCGGGGAGCTTGGATCGGTGCGTCGCGAAGCGATCGAGCATCAGATACGCGTCGGCCGTTTTTTCGGCGCGCGCGATTTCGTTGCCGTGACGCAGGCGCACGTGATGGCGGACACCGAAAGTCTCGGTGAGCATGGCGTGCGCTGGCTCGAAAAGCTCGCTTCACACGTTGCAGACGAGCGCCGAGTCCGAATTCCGACGATCACCGACCCGCGCGGAACCGACTTCGCTCATGCAAAGCGTCTGGGACAAGTTCAATGGATGCTCGACCTCGAGCAACGTGCGATCGCTGCGTTCGTGAAGCTCGGCGTGCTGATGACCGACACCTGCATCAACTACCAGACGATCGCTCCCGCGATACGCGGCGAGCATGTCGCGTTCGGCGATACCGGTGTCGTCATCTATACCAATTCAGTGTGCGGCGCTCGCTCGAACTTCGAAGGCGGTCCCTCGGCGCTCGCTGCAGCGCTCACCGGACGCACGCCACGTTATGGATTTCATCTCGACGAGTACCGCTTGCCGACATTGCGTGTTCGCACGCGATTTGAGCCGCAATCGCTCGACGAATGGGGCGCGTTGGGCGGCATCGTCGGTCAGATTGCCGGCAATTACTGGTCGGTGCCGATCATCGAGGGTATCGAATCGATCCCCTCCTCCGATGCCCTGAAGCATTTCGGCGCGGCGATGGCGAGCTTCGGTTCGGTGGCGATGTTCCACCTGCCGGGCATCACGCCCGAAGCATCATCGATGCGCGCCGATCTGCCTCGACACGAGATCGACGCTTCACGCATGCGCGAATTTCGCACGCGCTATGCAGGCGACGACAAGATCGACGTCGTCGTGTTTTCAGCGCCGCAATTGAGCCTTTTCGAGCTCGAGCAGCTCGCGACGCTTTGCGACGGTCGCCGCTTCGCGGTGCCGGTGCTTGCCGTGACGAGCCCACAGATCAAGCCGGACGCCGATCGCATGGGGCTCACCTCGCGCATCGAGGCGGCGGGTGGCACCGTGTTGTCGGGCATGTGCTTTTATCAATCGTATGCACGCGAAATGGCCGAGGCGAATGGCTGGAAGCGCCTTGCCACGAACAGCGCGAAGATGACGAACATCCTCGGCGGCTATGGTTATCGCACCTCGCTGCTGTCGATGGAAGCGTGCATCGACGCCGCGCAGAAAGGCCGCATCGAATGAGCGATGTATACGTGGCGCGGCATGCGATGGGCGAGCGCGTGCAAGGCCTGGCACTCGCTGCGCAAGATGGCTTTTCCGCGCGCTACGACCTCGATCGCAAGGCCGGCGTGTTCTCGCGGCCGCAACACGCGCTGACGGGGCAATCGTACGTCGGCAAGATCCTCGTTCTCGACACCGCAAAAGGCGGCGTCGCGAGTGCGTGGATGCTGGGCGAGATGCAATCGCGCGGTGTGGTCCCGCTCGCGATCGTGTTGAATTCGGTGAATCCCATCCTTGCGCAAGGTGCCGCGTTCGGAGGTCTCACGATGCTGGCCGGATTCGACCTCGACATCACGTCGGTCGTGAAAAGCGGCGACAGCATCGAAATCGATCCTGCGGCGAAAACGCTGCGGATCGTGGCGTCGCGTGCTTAGGGCCTAGTAAGTCAACACGGTCCGGATCGACTCGCCCCGCCGCATCAACTCGAAGCCTTCATTGACCTTTTCGTGCGGAAGCACGTGGGTAATCAGGTCGTCGATGTTGATCTTGCCGTCCATGTACCAGTCGACGATTCTCGGAACGTCGGTGCGTCCGCGTGCGCCGCCAAACGCCGTTCCTTTCCACACGCGGCCTGTGACGAGTTGAAACGGTCGCGTCGAAATCTCCTGACCCGCGCCGGCGACACCGATGATCACCGAAACACCCCAGCCGCGGTGGCAGCACTCGAGCGCCTGACGCATGAGCTTCGTGTTGCCGACGCATTCGAAGCTGTAGTCTGCGCCTCCGTCGGTGAGATCGACGAGGTGCGCAACGATGTCCGTGCTCGCAGCGACGAAATGCGTCAGGCCGAACTTGCGCGCAATCGCTTCGCGCGCAGGATTGATGTCGACGCCGACGATCATGTTCGCGCCTGCCATGCGCGCGCCCTGAATCACATTGAGCCCGATGCCCCCAAGGCCGAACACGACGACGTTCGCGCCCGGCTCGACTTTCGCGGTATTGATCACCGCGCCGATTCCGGTGGTCACGCCGCAGCCGATGTAGCAGACCTTGTCGAACGGCGCATCGTCGCGAATCTTCGCAAGCGCGATCTCGGGTAGCACGGTGAAATTCGCGAACGTCGAGCAGCCCATGTAATGCAGGATCGGTTGGCCGTCGATCGAGAAGCGGCTGGTTCCATCCTGCATCACGCCCTTGCCCTGTGTCGCGCGAATCGCCGTGCATAGATTCGATTTGCGACTCAAGCACGTCTTGCACTGCCGGCATTCGGGCGTATAGAGCGGAATGACGTGATCGCCTTTTCTCAGCGACATCACACCCGAACCCACATCGACGACAACACCTGCGCCCTCGTGGCCGAGGATCACGGGAAACTGTCCCTCGGGATCGGCGCCCGACAACGTGTATTCATCGGTGTGACAGATGCCGGTCGCTTTCAACTCGACCAGCACTTCGCCTTCGCGTGGACCCGCGAGATCAACGGTTTCAATTTCGAGCGGCGCGTTGGCTTTCCAGGCGACAGCGGCACGGACTTTCATCGACAACCTCTTACTTCACCCTCATCGGGCGGGCATCAAACGAATCACCCGCTCGGTCACGCGCTCGACTGCCTTACGCGAATATGCGAGGGGAAAGTATTCACCGTTGCGCCACAGCGGCGCGAGATCGCGATAGTGCGGGTTGTCGGGATCACCCGACTGGCCGGGGTGGTTGATTGCGCGCGAGTTGTCCCAGTTGCCGACGTCGACGACCAGGCGCACCGAGGGACCATTGGTCTGCCGGAAGTCGCTCGCGCGAACGAGCGACTGGTTCGGCGTGTATTCACTGCCGTGCTTTGCAATCGGCCCCACGTTGATGCGAACGCGCAAAGAATCGTCGACAACAGGCGCAAACGCATGCTCGTTCAGATTGTGATGAAATTTCCCCCACTGCCACATCGCCGGCTCCGGCCCTTGCAGCTTTTCCATTTCTTCCCATGCCGACTTGAGCGTCGTCAGCAAAAGCTGGTCGCGCTTTGCGGCGGCGTTGTCACCAAAGCGTTCTTCCGGTTTCTCGAGACTCGAAAGCATCACGTTCATGTCACTGACCTGAAGCGCTGCTGCAGCTTCGGGCTTCAAGACTGCTTCGCGAAAGCCTTTGCGCAGATGACGCAATTGCCAGATCTCCTGCAGCGCAGCTTGCGGTGAATCCGCATGTTGACGCGCGTCCCAGCCACGCAGTAACGCGAGCGCGCGCTTGGTCTTCTCGTCGTCAGACGCTAGCGGCGCGAGTAGCGCCACCAGCCGTCGCGCGGGGATCGACGTGATGTCGTTTTGCAATCGCTGCGAGTCTTCGAGCGAAACTTTCGACAAGCCACCCAGCACTTCGTGCACGCGCTGGTGGCGCGACGGATTGGTCCATTCGAAACCGAGCTTGCGCTCGCGCGCGGGATAGCCGTCTGGAATGTTGTAGGCGTTCGCTGTCGCGATCCAGCCTTTGTTTGGGTTATGGATCGCGGGCATCTGATCACCACGCCAGAAGCCGCTCCACTCATAGCGACCGTCGCCTGGTACCGGAAGCAGGCCATCCCAATTCGCGCGCTTGGGCGCGAGCCCGCTGGGTATCCAACCGATGTTGCCCTTCTTGTCGGCGTACACCTGGTTCAACGTCGGCGCGCCCCAGTTCACCAGCGACTTGCGAAACGCGTCGAAGTCCTTCGCTCGCATGTACTCGAGCGAACCGAAATACGGACTCATGCCGGCCTCGAGCCAACCCGAGCGCACGGCGTATGCGCGTCCTTTCACCGGGTCGACATGGATCACAGGGCCGTGACGTGTGAAGGCGAGCTCAACGGTTTTCGCCGGCGCGCCTCTGACAGCGATCGTCTCGTTGACGCTGCGCAACGGCTCCCAACCATTGCCATACTTGTACTGCGACGCATCGGCCGGATTCAACTCGTAAACGTACAGGTCCTCCTGATCGATATTGAATATCGTCAGACCAAACGCAATCGTGCCGTTATGGCCGAGGGAGATTCCCGGTAGCGCCGGCTCACCAGCGCCGACCACGTCGAGGCCCGGCGCAGACAGATGGACCAGATAGCGCAGGCTCGGCGCCGAGTACCCGCGGTGCGGATCGTTCGCCATGATCGGACGACCGGTCGCGGACTTCCCGGGCGCGACAACCCAGCTGTTGCTGCCTTCGGGCGCGGCTTCTTCGAGCATGGCCACCTGCGCCGGCTCGACAACGACCGAGGTCCGCGTCGCGCTCGCCAGAGATTTCGTGACACGCACGCCTTGCGTGGCGAGCTGGAAAACTTTCAGCACCTCGCCCGGCAGGCATGGATCGAGTCCGTCCGGCACTTGCGCCTTCCAGTCGTTGGTGAGGCCGAAGCGAATTTGGTCGGCGTCGACATCCTTCGCCTTGCACAGCGTGTTGGCGCGCGCCACTTCCGAATTGAGGTTGCGCGTGAGCCCGTGCGAACGGATGCGAATCACGTCGTCGGCCGTCCACTTCGCGGGCGCGTAATCGAGGAACTTGAACTCCCATGGCATGCGCGCAGGATTCGCCTGCAGCCAGTCGACGTAGGCATTGATGCCCTCGACAAAGCGCCGCGCGACCGGCTCTGCGTCGCGCGTGTTGCGCGAGCTATAGATGCGCCACTCGCGATCCATGTCGCCGCGGTACAAGAACAGGCGTGCCGCGCGATCCTGGTCGACGAATTCCGGTCCGAATACCTCGGCGAGCTGTCCGAGCCCGCGACGCCGCCAAAGGTCGATCTGAAATAGCCGATCGCGCGCAGCGTTGAATCCCTGCGCGAAAAACACGTCGGCTTCGCTCTTTGCGTAAATGTGCGGCACGCCCCAGCGATCGACGCGAATCTCGGCAGGCGCGTGCAACCCTGCAACGCGGAGTGTCTCGATGGGCACAGCGATCTCTCGCGCTAGTGCCGGTATGGTCAGCAGGGCGAGGATTGTCAGAGGAAAGACCACCATTTTCCGGAGCAGAAACATGTCTATCCCCCTTTAGCGCAATGAATGTGCGATGTTGATCGCCAAGCCGAACAGCACGACGGCGCCCCCTTGATGCAACGCTGCGAGTGGCAGCGGTACGACCAGAAGCAATGTTGCGATGCCGAGCGCGATCTGCACGGCAAGCATCGCCAGCAACGCATCGCCGCCCTTCTCCGCGCGGCTCGGCAGGTTCGGTGCGCGCCGAAGCTTCCACCAAAGAATCGGCACGAGGAAGAACAAAGCCCAGGCGCCGACCCGATGATCGAACTGCACCGTCGCCATGTTCCAGAAGAAATTCGTCCACTTCGGCTCGAGCATGAAAATCTCGGCGGGAACGAGTGATCCATTCATCAGCGGAAACGTGTTGTACGCGAACCCCGCGCGTATTCCCGCGACGAACCCACCTGTAACAACCATGACGAATACGAGGGCGACGATGCCAAACGCCCAGCGCCGCGCCGAGCGGGCCGACGGCGCGTACAGCGCAACGCGATCGGGCAGAAGCAGCGACAACGCCATCCACAGCATCGCACCGAAGATCACGAACGCGAGCGCGAGATGCGCCGTCAAGCGAAACGGCGAGACTTTCGGATCCGCGACGAGTCCGCTCTTGACCATGTACCAGCCGAGCGCTCCTTGCAGTCCACCCAGCACGAACAACACGGCAAGGCCCTTTCCGTAACCCCGAGGAATGCGCCGACGCAATGCAAACCAGAGGAACGGAATCAGGAACGCGACACCGATTACGCGTCCGAGCAATCGGTGTGCGTACTCCCACCAGAAAATCCCTTTGAACGCATCGAGCGACATGCCCTTGTTCACCTGCTGGTACTCGGGTGTTGCGCGATATTTGGCGAACGCGACCTGCCAATCGGCGTCGGATAGCGGCGGAATCGCCCCGACGATCGGCTGCCATTCGGTGATCGACAGACCCGAGTGCGTGAGGCGCGTCACTCCACCGACGACGATGATCGCGAACACAAGCACACAACACGCGAGCAACCACGCGGCGACAGCGCGATTGGAAGTTTCGCGCGAAATTGCGAGTCCCGACGAAGGTGCGCTGGATGGAAGAACAGCGGCCATTACGATGATTTTGCCATGCGGGTCGACTTGACCATACCACTCACGGCTCATTCCGCGACTACAATACGGTTTCATTCAAAGTCGCGAGTTGCGCTCCATGTCCAAGATTGTCGTCTCACCAATGCTTCTGATGGGAGCGCTATGGTCACTACCGGTGTACGCTCAGGTCACCGTCACCGATGCCTGGGTGCGCGGCACCGTTCCCGGCCAGCGCGCCACCGGCGCTTTCATGAAGCTTATGGCCGCGGAAGATTCAACCCTCGTTGCTGCGGCATCACCGATCGCAACGACAGTCGAGATTCACGAGATGAAAACCGAAGAGGGCGTCATGAAAATGCGCGCAATCGATCGGCTCGCATTGCCCAAGGACCAAGGCGTTACGCTCGCGCCCGGCGGCTATCACGTGATGCTTATGGGACTCGCAAAGCCGGTGGCGGCCGGCGAAAACGTGCCGATCACGTTGACGTTCGAGCGCAAGGACGGAAGCCGCAGTACAGTCGCGGTTTCCGCATCGGTGCGCCCGTTGGGCGTCGGGCAGACCGTGAAGCATTGATGATCCGCCGATCGAGGGGGGTTCAATGAAATTGGCACACGCGTTTCAATCGAAGCGGGTACTCATCGCGATCTTGTTTTTGGTAAGCGCTTCGTTCCTCACTGCTCAGGCGCAAACTTCGCAAGCACCGGCCAAGAGCGGCGGTCATTCGGCCGGCGCGCACGCTTCGTCCAGCGACGCGGCCAAGGCCATGCATGCTGCGATGATCAAGGGCATGAAGGACATGCAAGCCGCGCCGGCCACCGGCGATCTCGATCGCGACTTCGCCGTCATGATGCGTCTGCATCATCAGCAGGCCGTCGAAATGGCCGAAGTGCAGGCGAAGCACGGCAACGACAAGCGCCTCAAATCGATGGCGAGAAAAATCATCGCCGATCAGAAGCGAGAGATTCGCGATTTCGACGAGTGGCTTGCGAGGCGGAAGTAACCACGCGCATTTCTCGTGCGCGCGTCAGCTTCCCGAAACGAGCGGTAACAGCACCCAGATTCCGACGATGGCGATCAGCGCACCGACGATGCGAAGCAGCGCATCGCCGCGCTGGAACCGACGGATCGTTCCGATCAAGATTCCGATCGCGTGCAACATTCCGGTTGCAGCGACGAAGCCGAACGAATAGCTCACTGCATTCGCCGACTTCGGTAACTCGGCGCCGTGTGCGTAGCCGTGAAAAATGGCAAAGATGGCCACGATAATCGCGGCAAGGGCGATCGGTGGACGCACCGCGAATGCGATCATCGCGCCGAGCACGATTGCTGACACGGCGACGCCGATTTCCACGCCAGGCAGCGGTAGGCCGGCAATGCCGAGCACGCCGCCAAACGCCATCACCAGCGGAAAGGTGATCGGCAAAAGCCATATCGCGGGTCGGCCGAGTTGAGCGCCCCAGATGCCAACAGCCACCATCGCCACCAGATGATCGACACCGCGAATCGGATGGAGAAAGCCTGCCAACAATCCACCGGTGACATCGCCCTGACCCACGTGCGCAGCAGCGATCGGCCCGAAGCCCAGCGCGACGATCGCTAGCAACGCGCGTTGCGATCGCAACATCGCATGGCGTGACGATGCGATCATCAACCGTGCTACGCGAAAAGGGTAATCAGCGAAGCCGTTGCGGCCGTTGCGCCGGGTAGTGCAAGCGCCAACGTCAGCACGCCGAAAGCTGCAATCCAGCTTCCGACGGCGCGCACTGCGATGGGTATCCATTGAGATGCACGCCGCAAGAGATAGTGCGTGCCCGCGAACGCATAGGCGAACAGCAGTGCCGCGGAAAGTGTCGCGCCGAGAATGAATGGCACGATCGACATCGCCGCGGGTAAACCGTTGGCGAGCCCGTGAATGCCGCCGATGATTGCCACGATCACGTACAGCCACATTGTCGGCAACGCGAGTGCCATCGCCACCAGGCCACCGGCAACCAGCGCTGTCGACGCGTTCACTGCGAAAAGAGTCGGAGACAAGCCGAACCACGTCGCGCCGATCGCACCGATCGCAAACGCAAGCGGAAATGCCACGAGCAATCCCTGACCGCGCTCGAGCCCGCGTTGCCCGGCGAGCATGCCGAGCGCCACGAGCGGCAATACATGCTCGAGCGCCGTCAGCGGGTGGAGCAATCCGGAGAGAAACGCATGTGCGCCCGGAAGCGCATCGTGGGCCTGAACTGCAGGCGCGATGATCAGCGCGAGCAGTGCGAGTATTCGCAGCCGAGGAAAGCGGTGCTTTATCACGATCTCAACTCCGTAGACAGTGCCATCGGTAGGAACAATTGCATGAAAAGTATGATAGCGCGGACGCTGGCATGGCGATCGAGCATTCTCAACGAGTGAACACCGGCACGCCGAACGCCCGCTCCACAAACCACGCCAGTCCAAGCAGCGCCACGAGGATGGACCCGCCTACCAACACCACCCGTCGATAAACGACCGTGTCGCGCAGCATGAACGCGATCGGCAGCAGGACAGCGGCAACGACGATCTGGCCGAGCTCGACACCGAGGTTGAACGCAACCAGCGCCACCAGCAAGACGTTGCCGGGAAGATTCAATCCCGCGAGCACGTTCGCAAAGCCAAGGCCGTGCACCAGTCCGAATGCGAACGCGATGCCCCAGCGCGCACGCTCGACAGTGGGTCGAAGATTGTTGAGCGCCGTCACGACGATCGACAGCGCCACCAGCGATTCCGCAACGCGCGAGGGCACGCGCAAGACGCCGAGCGCTGCGAGTGTCAACGTCAATGCGTGCGCAAGCGTGAACGCGGTGATGACGCCAAGCACGCCCCACGCGACGTTGCGAAATCGATCCGCAGCCAGCCACGTCCCCTGGCGGCGCACCAGCACGGCAGGCAGCAGGAGCGCCACGATGAACAGCAAGTGATCGAGACCATTGAAAATGTGCAGAGAGCCTTCGCGCAGGTACGAGACGAACTGCGCAACAAGACCGCCGTCACCGACATTCGCAGTGGGCCGATCGGCGGACAGCACCAGGCTTTGCGTTGTCGCGCCGTCGGTGATGCTGATCAGTCCGCGATGTTGCGGATCGACGTCGAACAGCAATCGATAATCGATGGCAAGCGGACCGCTGGTTTCGCAGCGTCCGGCCAGATCGATGACCGCGTAGGCGCCGTCGGTGTGCGTGTCGACGCGATGCCCGCGCAACGAGAGCGGACAGCGCCGACCGTCGACGGTGAGCTTCAATCTCTCGAGCGCCAGCGCAGCGATTGCGGCGTGACGGCCGCGCACTTCGCCCCAGGTGATGTCGCCATCCCCGTTGGCATCGAGGCCGATTGCAAGCTCGAGGTCGCGCAGCGCGGCGTCGAAGCGCACGACCAGATCGCGATCGGTGCGCAGGATCGTGAGGTAGGCATCGCTTGATTTGTGCGCAAAGACTGCCGTCGCGAAGGCAAGCGCGACGATGCAAACGCATTGCGCCAGCGCGCGCCGTGCGATCACGATCGCGGCCCGCGAAAGCGCGCAAAGCGCACGTCTTCGTAGCGATGCGTTTTGATCCAATCGGAAACCTCACGCAACGTTGCCGCGTCCTTCGTCGCCTCTGCCGCTCGCGCGAGAATCAGGAGGTCCGCCGGCTCGCGCTGCTTCGTCCAGTTCTCGCGCGCGAGAGGCAAAGCGCGCCTTGCATCGCCTTCGATATCGAGCGCGTGCCGCGCCTCTTCGCGCAGATGCAACACGTCGCCGCGCTGACGCGCAGCGGCGAAACGCGCGCCGAGCTCGGCGCGATGTGTCTCGTACGCAGCACGTTCAGTGGGCAGCGCCTTCTCGGCGAGCGCAAGTCGCAAGAGCAACGAGTCGTTGCGCGTGTCATTGGCTAGCATGCGGACGACAACGTCCGGTCGGCCGTTCGCCAGCAGAAAATCGGCGTACGCGGCTTTGAGATAGCCATCGCGCGAATCGAATCCCAGCGCCCGCGTAAAGTGACGCTCCGCCGCTGCTTGATCACCGCGTCGCTCCGCAATCTCGCCGGCGAGCGTCGCCGCCCAGGCTTTCGTCGCCGCATCCCCGCCCGGCATTCGCAACACCTCGTCGAGCTGTGCGTAAGCCTGCGCGGCTTCGCCCGCCATGCTCTGCGCTGCCGCCAGACAAGTGGTGACGACGATTGCTTCGGCGCGGCGCGAAAGCCGCGTGCAATCGCGTTTCGCATCTTCGTAACGTCCCCGCACGGTGAGCACGGTGGCGCGCGTCAGCAACGCCTGGCTGTCGTTCGGATTTGCCGCGATCAGCCGATCGAGGTCGGCAAGCGCAGCATCGAAGTCGTGAATGCTTTGCAGGATCGTCGCGCGCAGCAACAACACCATCGGCGGCGCATCGGGTTGCGACCACCAAGGCGCGAGTGCTGCCTGCGCCTGCCCGAGATAGCGCGGATCACCCGTCGAGCGTGCAGCTTGAATCGCGCGACGAGCGACACTGGTTGCCGCGCCAAGATCGTTGCGCCGCCCCGCAAGCTCCCTTTGCATTCGCGCAAGCTCTGCAATCGCAGGATCGCTCTTCGCGGGCAAGCGCTCGAGCACCACCGAATCGTCGGTCGGGACATACGGGACTGCATGACCGACCGACGTGGACAGTGCAAGGGCGATGGCAGTGGCAAACCGACGCATGCGCGATTATCAACGCAAAAAAATGGCGGGGTATGAAACCCCGCCGCGAGAATGGATCGAAACTTTTGCGATCAGTCGGCCGCTAGTCCGCTGGTGGTGACCGCGTTGTTCTCGTTGGGCGAGCCAGGCAGCGGGGCACGCAAGTACGGGAAAATGTTTGCGAAGAACGCAGACGAGATGAACGCGCCGTCGGTGTACTTGAGCGACCCGGCCAGTGCATTGGCAGGTACGCAGCCGCCGATATTCAACGTGCACAACACACCCATCGCGACGCGCAGCGAGGCGTCGACGACGTCGTCGCCGGGACGGCGGCCATTCGGGAATCCGGCGTTGTCACCGGCAAGGACGCCGAGCCGATGTTGCGAGCCGGCAGGCGTCGGAGGGGTCGACGTGTTGAGCCGGATCTGCTCGGACGCGACTACGTTCGGAGGCTGATTGACGCCCTGTAGGCCCGTCAAGAACGCCGCGACCAGGTCGGTGCGCGGGAAGTTCGTCGGAGCTCGGACGCCGGCGCTTCCAAACAGGATTTCGAGCAGAGCGGGCAATGTCGGATTGGTGACGTAATCGATGAATTGCCCATCGTCCTTCGGCTCGCTGGCGTTGAAGCGATTCTTGTCCTTGAGACCGATCACCACTTCGTTGACAAGCGGCATGCCGATGCGCGACACCTGCACGAACTGACCCGTCTGGAACGATGCGTCGAGGCCTTGCTGCGGCACCGCCGTCAGCCCGCGTTGAACCGGAACGCTCGAACTGGTCCAACCACCGATGATCGGGCCTTTGCCTTCGGTCAGGCAATCGATCGGCACTTCGAGGATGAACGACGTTACGTTCTTCCTGGCCAGCACATCGGCGGTCGCGAACTCGGCAAGCGGATTCAGCTCGACGGCCGGGAACCTGATGTTGACCAGATCGAAGATTTCGCCGAGATTGACGACGAACGGGTCTTTGCGCTGACCCACGAACACGCGACCGTTGCCCGTGCAGCCGGGAATCGCGATGTCGTAGATGTGCTGGTTCGCATAGGCGAGGTAGTTGCTGATCGTCTTGCGGCCGATGTTATCGATCGGCTTGGCGAACAGTGCGCCCCCGGTCCCGCCCACTCGCGTGATCTCCTGGCTCGATCCCGTTCGGCGCGGGCCGCGAATGACATTGATCGAATAGTTCTCGACCGTGTTCAGCGCCGTGTCGTTGGGTACGTCCACATCGCTCGAGCCGTTCTGAACGATCGGAATGCTGATCGATTTGCCGCCGACGTTGAGCTGGTTGTCGCGCAGGTCGTTGCGGATCCGGAACTGGAAGGTGATGTTCTCGACCGCGCTGCCGCCGTTGGTGACGTGAATCTCGTAGATGGCGTTGGGATCGAGCTTGAAGTAGTTCGGTCCGCCGTAGGCGTCCTGCAGCGGCAGATAGTTGGCTATCAGCGTGACAAAGTTGCTGCGCCCCGGCTCGTAACTTCTGAACATGTAGAAGTCGGTGCCGTCGACTGCTGGCTGCGTTGCGATGAAGGGTGCTTCGCGATGGCTCGATGCGTTCGCGAGCGGCGCCGTAACGGCAAATGCCGCGGCGAGCGCGACGGCAATTGCTGAAGCCGGTCGCTTAAAGGCGACTGCGGTCATGGATCCTCCTGGGTGGGTGGGACAGGTGCTAACGGCCGATCTCCAAAACTCCATTGCTGGCCCTCCGCGTTGTACGCACCGGACAACGACTTGGATGCAAAACCGCCGGCCCGCGCGCCTGACCGCTGCGCGCGACCGGGGTGTAATGCGTTCAATGCCGCTCGAGTGGTCACTGACCGAAAGCCGATTTCAGGTTCTTGCCCACCCGCGATACCGCGTCCTTTGGCATCGCCGACGACCGCGCCCATGCCGAAAAACTCGTGGTTTACCCCTTCGTAGGTGTGCTGATCGACTTTGACGCCGGCAGCCTTGAGCCGCTGCGCGAGCATCTCTCCTTCGGAACGGAGCGGGTCGATCTGGGCATTGATGATCGTCGTCGGGGGCAGTCCGGCCATGTTCGGCGCGGATACCAGTGAGATGAGCGGCGAGCGGGCATCGGCGTCGTTCTTCAGGTAATGGCTGAAAAACCAGCTCATCATCTTCGCGTTCAATGGCTTCGCGAAGGCGTTCTCGCGAAACGACGGCGAGTCGCTCGCAAAATTCGCGACCGGGTAGACGAGCACCTGATGAACGGGTAGCGCGACGTTGCGCTCGCGCGCCATCAGGAAAATGCCCATCGCCATGTTCCCCCCGGCGCTTTCACCGACGACCGCAACCCGCTTGGGATCGGAGGCGTGCCCTTTGGCGTGTATATGCGCATCGGCAGGCTGCCGCCGGGACCGTCGAATTTCCGGTTCTCCACGTTGGCAACCGGCTCGGGCGTCCGGGCTTGCCTCGCTTTTGCATTTCACGCCATCGGCGGGCGTGCATGCGCGCCTCCTCCGGCGACAGCGTGTCGATTGGCTTGCCGCCGAGCGTGGCGGTCGCATCGAGCACCGCTTGCATGTCGGTCGGATTTTGGCGGGACGCCGGCCGGATTCGACGGCGGCGCAAGCGTTGGGCCCGAGCCCGCGCCGGAGGGTGGGGCCTTGGCAGGTTGCGCGATTACAGCCGCCGACGACCCGCGATGGCAACGATCAGCAAAAACTTCGTGCAGTTGCTACGCAACATGACTCGCCTCTCCCGTCGTCAATGGATGACGGGCGAATCGTGTGCAGACGCCGTGCCAATATTCGCCTGCAAAGCTAACAAGCGTTTGGGCAGAAAACGCGCGCGGACTTGCTGTCAGCGGCTTTTGACAAGCTCTTCGAGCATCTGCTCCGCTTGCGCGAGATACGAGGCGCCAAAGAGATTCAGGTGGTTCAGCACGTGGTAGAGGTTGTAGAGCGTGCGCCGACGCGGATAACCGGGCGGCAGCGGCGAAGCTTCGCAATAGGCTGCGTAGAACGCCGGTTCAAAGCCCCCAAACAGCTCGGTCATCGCAAGATCGGCTTCGCGATCACCGTAGTAACTGGCCGGATCGAAAACCACCGGCGTTGCCTCGTCAATGCGTCCGGCATTGCCTGCCCACAGGTCGCCGTGCAACAACGATGCGCCGGGGCGATGTCCTTCCAGCAAGCGATCGACACGATCGAGCAGCTTTGCGCCGCTTGCTTGCAAGGGACCGTCGAACCCGTGCGTTCGCGCCAACGCGAGTTGCGGTGCGATCCGCCGATCGCGGAAGAATGTCGGCCAGTCGTCGCCCCACGCGTTCGGCTGCGGCGTGGCGCCGATCGCATTGTCACGATGCCAGCCGAATGCCGGCGCCGTCGTCTCGTGCAGCTTCGCGAGTGCCTCACCGAGTGCAGCCGATCGCCCGCCCTCGACGATGTCCAGCCATTCTAATGCGAGATACGACGCGCTACGCGCCTCACCGTTCGCATAGACTGCCGGAACGCGGATCGCGCCGGTGGCCGCGATCGCGCGCAACGCTTCGACTTCCGCGGCCAGCATGTCGGCATGCTGTGACGCGGCGACTTTGATGAAATAGCGCCTCGACGCGACGCGCAGTGACCAGACCGATGTAGTCGCATTACCGCCGATGCGCGACCAGACGGATTCTTGTCCGTCGCGAATCGCCAGGCCAAGCGTCTCGAGAGTTCCGAGTATCGCGTGCTGCCATTCGTGCATGCAAAGGCTCTCTGCAACGTCGATTACCGGCGCAGCGTCTCGATACCTCGCGCCAACCCATCCAGCGTCAGCGGAAACATCCGCGGTCCCAGCACTTGCATGATCATCTGTGTCGAGCGTGTGTACTCCCAGGTGCGCACCGGCTCCGGATTGAGCCACATGACGCGTCGAAAGTGGGTGAAGATTCGCGTGAGCCAGACGATTCCCGGCTCGTCGTTCGCGTATTCAACGCTGCCGCCCGCTTGCGTGAGCTCGTACGGGCTCATCGACGCGTCGCCGACGACGATCACGCGCCAATCGGGCCCGTAGGTTCGAATCAGCTCGAGCACGCCGAAGCGCTCGGCGCGGCGGCGTGCGTTGTCGCGCCACACGCGGTCGTAAATGCAGTTGTGGAAATAGAACGATTCGAGGTGGCGAAACTCCGCGCGCGCCGCGGAGAACAACTCCTCGCACACGGACACGTGCGGATCCATCGAGCCCCCAACGTCGAGAAACAAAAGCACCTTGACCCGATTGCGACGCTCGGGCTGCAACTGGATGTCGAGCAGGCCCGCGTTTTTCGCCGTGCCGCGAATCGTTCCGTCGAGATCGAGCTCTTCCGGCACGCCTTCGCGCGCAAAGCGCCGCAACCGTCGCAACGCGAGCTTCATGTTGCGCGTGTTGATCTCGACGTCACCATCCAGATTGCGAAACGCGCGCTCGTCCCACACTTTCACCGCGCTCTTCGATCCGCCGCGCTCCTGTCCGACGCGAATGCCTTCCGGGTTGTAGCCATACGCGCCGAACGGGCTCGTGCCGCCGGTGCCGATCCATTTGCGGCCGCCCACATGACGGCTGCGTTGCGTTTCCATGCGCTCGCGAAGTGTCTTTAAGAGCTGGTCGAGACCGCCGAGCGCCGCAATGCGCGCCTTGTCCTCGTCGGAAAGCGTGCGCTCGAATTCACGCCGCAGCCACTCATCCGGAATGCCGGTACGAACATCGAGGATCGCCTCGACACCTTTGAAGTAACTTGCGAATGCTAGATCGAAGCGATCGTAGTGTTGCTCGTCCTTTACCAGCGTGAGCTTCGCGAGCGAATAGAAGTCGTCGAGCGAAAACGACACAACGCGCGCTTCGAGCGCTTGCAAAAGCGTGAGAAATTCGCCGGTGCCAACCGGTAGCCGGAACGACTTGACGTGAAGGAAGAACTCGGCCAGCACTTGTGATGGCTTCGCTACACGGACTTTTCGCGGTGAGTTACGCGACCTTCAAACGAACATCGATGTTGTTACGCGTCGCGTTCGAGTATGGACAAACCTTGTGCGCCGCCTGCACGAGCTCGTTCGCTTGCGTTTTGTCCATTCCCGGCACGTTGATCGTGAGGTCGACCTCGATTCCGAATCCGCCCGGAATCTGGCCGATGCCCACCGCCGAGTCGATCGACGTGTCCGCAGGAAGCGTTACTTTTTTCTGGCCCGCGACGTACTTCATCGCGCCGAGGAAGCACGCTGCATAACCAGCAGCGAACAGTTGCTCCGGGTTGGTGGCGCCGCTTCCGCCCTGCCCGCCCATTTCTTTCGGCGTGGCAAGCTTTACGTCAAGGACCTTGTCGGATGACACGGCACGGCCGTCGCGGCCTCCGGTGGCGTGCGCTTGGGCGCGGTAGAGCACTTTTTCGATGGACATGACATTTCCCTGATCAGTCGTTACCCTCGCAGCTCATTCTACCGAGGCCCGTTTGACATACCGGCGTCACCATTGATATGCTTTGACATATGCGTACCACCGTGCGACTCGACGATGCATTGATGCAACGCGCCCGGCGCGAGGCAAGCAAGCGCGGGACGACGCTGACGGCGCTCATCGAGCAGGGCCTTCGAATGGTGTTGCGCGCGCCGGCCGACGCGGCCCGGCGGCCACGCGTGGTACTCCCTGTCAGTCCCGAGCGAGGCGGTACTCAACCGGGCGTCGATCTGGACGACACTTCGTCGCTGATCGACCGCATGGAAGGTCGCAGCTGATACTCGCGGACGTCAATATTCTGGTTCACGCTTTCCGCGCCGACTCGAGCCGCCATCAAGTCTGTCGCTCGTGGTTGGACGGTGTAGTAAACGGCGCATCGCTGTATGGAGTCTCGCCTCAAGTCTTGGCGAGCGTCATTCGCATTTGTACCCATCCTCGAATCTTCGACAATCCGAGCAAGCCCGGGGCAGCACTCGAGTTTTGCAAGTCGTTGCTCGAGCAGCCGAACGCGACGATTGTCGTTCCGGGGATGCGGCACTGGTCGATCTTCGACGCGCTTTGCCGTGAATCGGAAGCAACCGGCAATCTGGTTTCCGACGCATGGTTCGCGGCACTGGCAATCGAGGCGGGGTGTCGATGGATCACGTTCGATCGAGACTACGCGCGATTCGCGCAACTTGATTGGCGAACGCCTGATTGAGGATACGATCGGCCGGACAGCGCACACCGATTCGATTCGAACCGCGACTGAATCATTGCGGCCCTTGCGCGGCGTAGATCCCTCGCACCGTCTCGATCGTATCCGCGTCTTCCGCGCGTTTGTCCGTTCGATAGCCCTTGACGCGTGCGAATCGCAGCGCAAGCCCGCCCGGATAGCGCGGGCTCGCCTGCAAATCGTTGAACGTGATCTCGACGACGAGCTCCGGTCGCACTTCGACGACCCAGTCGTTGCGCTCGATCGCGCGTGACAGAAGCTCTTTCGTCTGCCATTCGAGCATCGCGTCGGTCATCCCCTTGAACGTCTTGCCGAGCATCACGAATCCACCACCCGCAGGATCGCGCGCGCCAAGATGCAAGTTCGACAGCCACCCTTTGCGCCGGCCGTGCCCCCACTCCGCGGCGAGCACCACGAGATCCAGCGTGTGGGCGCGCTTGACCTTGAGCCACGCGGCGCTGCGCGAACCGGGCTCGTAAGTCGCGGCCAGCGATTTCACCATGACGCCTTCGTGACCAAGGCGAATCGTGTCGTCGTAGAAACGCTGCGCTATATCGCGATCGTCGGTGACAAGCCGAGGCATCGACAGCGCCTCGGGCAACAGACTATTCATCGCATCGACGCGATCGGCGCCAGCCTTTGCGATCAAATCCTCGTCATCCAAACGCAGGCAATCGAAAAAATGCACGGACAACGGCATCGTCGCGCGCATCGCATCGATATCGAGCACGCGGCCGAAGCGGCGCATCGTGTCCTGAAACGGATAAGGCGTTCCGTCGGCGCGCAAGGCAATCGCTTCGCCGTCGAGAATCAATGTTTCGACAGATAGGCCCCGCACGACCTCGACGATCTCCGGCGCCGCCGCGGTCACGTCGTTGCCCGTGCGACTGAAAATGCGCACATCGCCGCGCTGCTTATGCACTTGGACGCGCGCGCCGTCGAGCTTCCACTCGAGTGCAGGCCGGGTAACGCGCGACAAGGCGTCTTCGATGTCGTCGGCAGGCTGCGCGAGCATTGGAGCGAGCGGCTGGAACAGCGTGATCGAGTAACGTGCGAGTCCCGCAATTCCTTCGACCAGTGCCGCCTGCGCAACTTTCGCGATGCCTCCGCCCAGCATCGCGGCCTTGCGCACTTCACTCACCGGGAGTTGCGCTGCGAGCGCAACGGCGTCGACCATCAAGCCCTCGAGGGCCCCCTGTCGCAACTCGCCCACGACAAGGCGCATCAGAAACGATTGTTCGGCATCGGTGGCGCGCTCCAGCAATGCCCGCAAGCGCGAGATGCGCTCGGCGACCGATCCTGGCCCGCTCGCCGATACGATGTCGCGAAGCGCGCGATCAATATCCGAAATCTCGAGCGTTGCTTCGCCCGCGGGCGAAGTTGTCGCATCGCGAATCAGCGCGTAGCCGATCCCCTTGCGGCCGTGCGGCATCTCGCCGGAAAGATACGCAACAGCGATCGCGATCTCGTGCGGCGCGAGTGCACGCAACAGCTCGGCAATTGCGCCGATCTTCGACTTGCGACCCGACATCTGCGCGACGCGCTCCGACGTCGCGACGAGCGCGGCGAACCGCATCAGGGCCTGCCGACGAACCGATACGCGCTGTGCGTTACCAGACACGCCCCGCAACGCAGCTTCATTGCCCCGCTTCGAGCATGAAGCGCAACTGTCGACGCACTCCGGGCCATTCGCTTTCGATGATGCTGTAGACCACCGTGTCGCGAAAGCTTCCGTCGGGCAGGATCTGATGATTGCGCAGTACGCCGTCCCGCTTCGCGCCGAGACGCTCGATCGCTCGGCGCGATACGCGGTTGAACCAGTTGGTGCGAAATTCGACGGCGATGCAGCCGAGCGTCTCGAAAGCTTGTGTCAGCAACAGAAACTTGCACTCGGTGTTGAGCGCGGTGCGCTGCGCGCTTCTTGCGTACCAGGTGTTGCCGATTTCGACGCGGCGGTGCTCGGGAACGATGTTGAGATAGCGCGTGCTGCCGACGATGCGGCCCGCGCTGTCACGAACGACGAATGGCATCGCCTCACCCGCATCGCGCAACGCCAGCGCGGTGTCGATATACGCCGCGACACCGTCCGGGGTGGGGACCGACGTGTACCAAAGCTTCCACAATTCGCCATCGGCAGCGGCTTCGCGAAGCGCCGATTCGTGACTGCGCTCGAGCGGCTCGAGGAGCGCATGATCTCCACGCAATGTCACCGGCTCGATAAAGCGTGTTCGCATGGATTGCCGACGGTTTCCGCTGACACCCGAGGCTAGCGCGCGCGTCCCATGAATACAACGCGCTCGAACAGATGCACGTCCTGCTCGTTCTTCAGCAGCGCGCCGTGCAACGGTGGAATGAAAGCCTTCTTGTCAGGGCTTTGCAGCGCCGACAGCGGAATGTCCTCGGCAAGCAAAAGCTTCAACCAGTCGAGGAGCTCCGAGGTCGACGGCTTTTTCTTGAGCCCCGGCACGTCGCGCAGGCCGAAGAACACTTCGAGCGCCTCGCGCAACAGTTCCTTTTTCAAGCCGGGAAAATGCACATCGACGATGCGGGCCATCGTTTCGCGATCCGGAAACCGGATGTAGTGAAAAAAGCAGCGACGCAAAAACGCGTCCGGCAATTCCTTTTCGTTATTGCTGGTGATGACGACCAGCGGCCGGTGCCGCGCGTAAATCGTCTCGCGGGTCTCGTAGACGAAGAAATCCATGCGATCGAGCTCACGCAAAAGGTCGTTCGGAAACTCGATGTCGGCCTTGTCGATTTCGTCGATCAAAACCACCGCCGGAGTGTCGCTCACGAACGCGTCCCACAGCACGCCGCGCTTGATGTAGTGAGCGATGTCGCCGACGTCGGCGTCGCCGAGCTGCGAGTCGCGAAGCCGCGAGACCGCGTCGTATTCGTAGAGACCCTGCTGCGCTTTGGTCGTCGACTTGATGTGCCATTGATGGAGCGGGCGGCTCAATGCGCGCGCGACTTCTTCGGCGAGAAGGGTCTTGCCGGTACCGGGCTCGCCTTTGATGAGCAATGGGCGCTCGAGCGCGAGCGCCGCGTTGACGGCGAGCTTCAGATCGTCGGTGGCGACGTAGCTGTTGGATCCGTCGAAGCGCATCGGGATGGACGAAAAACCGGACTACGCCATTGTCGCAGAACGCGACCGCTGCGCCCCATTCAGCGCATCAACCACTCGAGCGTGTAGAGGGCAAACATGCCACCGGCCAGTGTCCACAGCGTGCTGCGAGTGTAGTACGCCACAACAGCCGCAAGCGCGGCAGCCGGCACGCGAGGCGAGATCGCGAGAGCTCCGGTCGCCTCCGGCACGACGATCATCGGCAGGATGAGTGCGGTAAGCATCGCTGCAGGCACGAACTTCAGCGCGCGCACCAGGAGCGGCGGCATGCTGCGATTCGCGAAAAATCCAATGAACGACAGGCGCGACGCATAGTTCAACGCGCCGACGATCGCGATGACGGCCCAGATTTTCATTCGACGCGGCGCCGCTCGATAACGATGTCGAGAATCGTAGCGACCACGATGCCAATCACTCCCGCGACGATCAGATTGAGTCGCATCGGCAATCCGGATAGCGCCATTACCGCGACTCCTGCGCTTACAGCAGCGACGATCATCGAGGCATTACGCAAGAGTGGCGCGAGCAAAGCGAGAAAGCAGAGCGGCACCGCGAAGTCGAGCGACCAGCTTTCCGGCACGCGGTTGCCCACCAGGAATCCTGCGAGGTTGGTGATCTGCCAGAACAACCACAACGCAAAGCCGGCGCCGAAAAAATAAAGTCCCGCTTCACGCGGATGCTCCGCGGCATCGAAGCGCCGCACCGCCGCCGCGAACACCTGATCGGTCATCAGAAACGCGAGACCTTGCTGCCAGCGTGCGGGCAACGGCTTGAAGTGCGGCGCCATCGCCGCGCTGTACATCAAGAAGCGCAAGCCCGCGACGAAACACGTCAGCACAATGACCAGCAGCGGTGCACCCGCGGCAAGCAATTGCGACGCAAGCACCTGCGCCGCGCCGGAGAAAATGATTGCGCTCATGCCGAGCGCTGCAACCAAATCCGCACCGGCGGATGCCGCACCGACGCCGCACACGAGCCCGAACGGAATCAGGCCGACGCACGCCGGCAGCATTTCCACGAAGCCTTCGCGGAAGTCCTTCGACTCGAGCGGCGTAGCTACAGCGCTATCCCTGGAACACTGCGATCAAAAGGCATATCGGCACGATCGCAATTGATCGATGCGGCTTCAGATGAGCGGCCACTGAAACGCGAACTCACCGACGGCCAACGCTTTCTCGTCATCTATATCACATAGAATGACTTCGTCGTCCACCGCGAGACGGAACCGAGTATGGACATGCCGAAGAACCGCTTCAAGGCCGCGTGTTGATGTCGTCGCAGTACGTCACGCTCGCGGTGTCCGACTCAACAGTCGAGATCGCACCCGCGATCGGCGGCGCTATCGCGTCGTTTCGCGATCGCCAATGGGACGTTCTGCGCTCGACCGGCGGGATTGCGCGCGAGCAAGGCAACGTTCGCCAGTTCGCCTGCTATCCGCTGGTGCCGTATTCGAACCGCATTGCGCACGCTCGACTTCAAGTCGGCGACGACGTTTATGAGCTCGCGCGCAATTTCGGCGATCATCCGCACTCGATTCACGGCATTGGTTGGCAGCGCGCCTGGCAACTGATAGCCCGGGACGACGATTCCGTGCTGCTCGAGCTGATTCACGATCCGAGTGGGGAAGCGGCCCACGCATGGCCGTTCGCGTTTCGTGCGCGCCAGGCATTCTTGCTGTCACGACACGGCGATGCGGCAATGCTTACAGCGACGCTCTCTATCGAAAATTGCGACTCGCGACCGTTTCCATGCGGCCTCGGCTGGCATCCGTTCTTCCCGCGCGACGCGACCACCGCGCTTTGCTTTCGCGCCGAATCGATCTGGCGCACCGACGACACGCGACTACCCATACAAAACCGTTCAGTCGATTCCGCGACGAACTTTGCCGACTGCAAATCGATTGCCGACACTCGTCTGGACAATGTGTTCGCCGGCTGGGGTGGGAACGCAGAGCTACGCTGGCCGAATGCATCGCATCGCGTATCGATCGAAGCCGATCGAAGCCTTGCCTTTCTCGTCTTGTTCATACCCGACGACCGCGGTTATCTGGCGATCGAGCCGGTCACGCACATGACCGACGCGTTCAATCGCGCAGCACGCGGGGAAGGCGATACGGGGACTTTCACTCTGGCTCCGGGCGACAATCGATGCGGTACGATGCGTATCGTCTCGACTCCGCTATGACGACGATGTCGGTCGCAGATTCCCCCTTCGAATGCGCGTTCGCCGGATGATTCTGCATTTCAATCCGACCAACTATCAGCGCATCGAGAATCCGCGCAGGATCGACACGTCGGCGAGCGGCGCATCGTTCGCGACATCGACGGGCGACATCGTCGAAGCGTCGGCGTATGGACCGGGCGTATTTCGCATTCGCATCGGGCCGAACGCGCGACCCGATTACGGCATCGTCGTCGCCAAAGCGAAGCCCTGTGAAGTCACCCAACGGTCGGATGACGTCACGACCTTGACGTCGGGCGAGGCGATGCTCGAATTGTCGGGCGGACCCTTGCGCTTCCGCTTGTCGTGGGAAGGTCAGGTCGTCGTCGAGTCGATCACCGATCAACACGTTCGCGGCTTCACGCGCTTGCCCGCGTTCGGGCGCATTCGCGAAGGCGGCGAGTGGACCGCCGGCATTGCGCTTACGAGTGGTGAGCCGGTGTACGGTCTCGGTGAAAAGTTTGGTCCGCTCGACAAGCGCGGCCAGCTCGTGCATTCGCAAGTCGACGGCGCGCTCGGCGTCAACATCGGCCTTTCATACAAGAACACGCCGTTCGCCTGGAGCCCGGGCGGCCGTCGCGGCGCATGGGGGGTGTTCGCACACACACCGGGACGCGTTGCGCATGGCGTCGGCCATCCCGATTGGTCGCATCGCACCTATGCGCTCGTCGTCGACGACGAAGCGCTCGACTTGTTCTTGTTCGCTGCGAAAACACCCGCTGACATCCTCGCGCTCTACACCGATCTCACGGGACGCGCGCCCGCGGTGCCGCGCTGGAGCCTTGGGCTGTGGGTGTCGCGCGCGTATTACAAGACTCCCGAAGAGGCGATCGAAGTCGCGAAACAGTTGCGCGAGCGGCGCATTCCCTGCGATGTCATCACGCTCGATGGTCGTGCTGCGTGGGACACGCGCACGCGCTTCGATTTTCGCTGGGACCCGGCGCGCCTCGCCGACGCGAAAGCATCGCTCGCCGCATTGCATGCGCAGAACTTGCGCGTCTGCGTCTGGGAATACCCGCTCGTGTCGATTCACGGTCGACTGTTTGCCGAGCTGTTCGCGCGCGACTTCCTGCTCACCACCACGCAGGGCGATCCCTATGTGATGAGCTGGGACACCTCCTCCGCCACTTCGCCGTCCGGTAACGTGGCCACGTTGCCTCCCGAGAGCGGCATCGTCGATTTCACCAACCCGCAAGCCTATGCGTGGTGGCGCGATGCGCATCGCACGTTGTTCGAGGAAGGTGTCGACGTCATCACGAGTGACTTCGGCGAACAAGTTCCGGACGACGCCGGTGCGAGCAACGG
>DATLOI010000190.1:0-7919 GCA_035536295.1 Casimicrobiaceae bacterium | reverse complement strand
GGCGGCCGTATGCTGCAATGCACCAAAAAACCCTTGACGAGGGTCGCCGCCGTCCCCATAATTCGTTTGTGCGGTGCAGCAAAAAGGCGGCGTTTGCCCTCCCGGAACCCCACCCGCCTCAAAACGCGCCAACCGCTACCGATTCCCCCAATCAAACGTCAAGGACCCGACATGTACAGCCCGACCGAGCAGTTTGCCGAATTGAACAAAGCCAACGTGGCCCAGGCGAGTAAGTTTGCCGCGATCACGATGGACAACACCGAGAAGCTGGTCCAATTGAACCTCAACGCCGCCAAGTCGGTCATCGCCCAAGGCATCCAGAATGCGCAAGCCGTCGCTTCGGCGAAGGACGTGCAGGAATTCCTTGCGCTCCGCTCGCATATCGCCGAAACGGGCGTGCAAACGGCGCTCGCGTATTCGAAGCACCTCTACGACCTCGCCTCCGAAGCGCAAGCCGAATACTCGGCCGTGTCGGAAGAAGTATGGTCCGGCTACACGAAGGGTGTGGCGAAGTGGGTCGACAGCGCCGCAAAGTCGGCGCCCGCCGGCTCCGACGTTGCCGTCAACGCGTTCAAGTCGACCGTTGCCGCCACGACCGCCGCGTTCGACCAGTTCCAGCGCGCGACGCAACAAGTCGTGAGCTTCGCGGATGCGAGCGTTCGCGCCGCGGCTGCGAAGGCTGAGAAGGCCGTTCCCGCCAAGTCGGCGCGTAAGTAAGCGGCTGCATCACCAAAGCGCGCGAGCCTTGTCAGGTTCGCGCGCTTCGCCATTGACGTTCCCGGCTTGAATCTTGCGTAAGCAGGCGCAACCCTAGGGAACGACTCCTTCTGTGTCTATCTCCTCCTCCTGATAGATACAGCCTCGCGCCCCGGCCTATCCATGGTCGGGGCGTATTTTTACAATCGATCAAAAAAGACGTCCGGGACGATTGCGCGACGCGTCACGTCGGCGTCGCGTCTTTTTCATCGAAATGTAATTCAGACGGGCGCCTCGGGGCGGCCCGTCGCCGCCCGTGGAACGGCACGAAACAACGCGAAACGTGCGGACGGATGTGCCTCCGATATGCACATCCGTCGGGCCCGCACTCACTGCATGTGTTGCCCACCATTGATCGCGATGTTCGCGCCCGTCACGAATGCGGCTTCGTCGCTGGCCAGGTAGGCAACGAGCCCTGCGACTTCCTCGGGCTTGCCCAAGCGCCCCATCGGGATCTGCGGAATGATCTTCGAGTCGAGCACGTCCTGCGGAATCGCCATCACCATTTTCGTGCCGATGTAGCCGGGCGAGATCGTGTTGACGGTGACGTTCTTGCGGGCGACCTCGAGCGCCAGGGCCTTTGAAAAGCCGTGCATGCCGGCTTTCGCCGCTGAATAGTTCGTCTGCCCGAACGCGCCTTTCTGGCCGTTCACCGACGATATGTTGATGATGCGTCCCCAGTTGCGCTCGACCATGCCATCGGCGACCTGCTTGGTCATGTTGAACACCGAATTGAGGTTCGTGTTCATCACCGCATCCCAGTTGACCTTGTCCATCTTGCGAAATGTCATGTCGCGTGTGATGCCGGCATTGTTCACCAGCACGTCGACAGGTCCGATCTCCTGGGAAATCTGCTTGACACAGCCGACGCAACTCTCCCAATCGGTGACGTCACAAGGAAGCGCGGCGAAGCTGTAGCCCTGCTTGTTCATCGACTCGAGCCACTCCGTTGCTTTCTTGTTGCCGGGCGAGTAGGTGGTGACCACCTTGTAGCCGAGCGCGGCGAGTTTGATGCAGATCGCCTCTCCCAAGCCGCCCATGCCGCCGGTAACGAGCGCGATGCGTGTGTTCTTCGTTGCCATGAGTGTCTCCTCCGTTTGCACTGAATGAAGTCATCTTAGCGCGACCGTGAATGCGTTTCCATCATGCCACCTGCTCGACAACGTAGCGTCCCGGCGCCGACTCGAGCAGCGGATACTTGACGCTTCCCAGCGTGTCGCGCGCTTTCACATGCGCGCCAGCGAGGGTTTCGAGCCACGCGCTCCAATGCGGCCACCAGCTGCCCGTGACCGAGCGCGCGCCCGCGAGCCATTGATCGGGATCTGTCGAGCGACC
Organism: Casimicrobiaceae bacterium; assembly: GCA_035536295.1. Classification (GTDB taxonomy): domain Bacteria; phylum Pseudomonadota; class Gammaproteobacteria; order Burkholderiales; family Casimicrobiaceae; genus VBCG01. The sequence goes on along the minus strand of DATLOI010000190.1, from coordinate 5,828 downwards.
CTCGATCCAGTAATTGCGCTTGTTCGATCCTGCAGGATTGACCACGCCCGCGATGTGCCCCGAAGCGCCCAGCGCGAAAGTCACCTCGCCACCCAGGAGCTGCGTGGTGCGAAACGCCGACTTCCAAGGGACGATGTGATCATCGCGTGTTGCAAGAACGTAAGAGGGCATCGTGAGCTTGTGAAGATCAATCGGCTCACCAGCCATCGTCAATGCACCGGGCTCGCGCAATCGATTGGCGAGATACATCTCCCGCAAGTAATAGGCGAACATCGGCCCGGGCAGATTTGCCGAGTCTCCATTCCAGTACAACAGATCGAACGCCGGCGGCGTCTCGCCTTTCAGATAATTGCCGACGACATAATTCCAGACGAGATCATTGGCGCGCAGCGTCGAGAATGCGCCGGCAAGCTCGGCGCCGTGCATCCGCTGTCCCGCCATCAGCGCACCCTCGCGAGCGGCGAGAAATTCGTTCGTCACGTAAACGCCGATTTCGCCCGGATCGTCGAAGTCGAGCATCGTCGTCAGGAAAGTTGCGCTGGTCACCGAGTCGTCGCCGCGTGCCGCCAACACGGCCAACGCGGACGCGAGCAGCGTTCCCCCCACGCAAAAACCGAGCGCGTTCACCTTTTCCTCGCGCGCGATCTTACGCGCCACACGAAGCGCATCGATAACGCCGCGCTCGAGGTAATCGTCCCACGTCAGGCGTCCGAGCTCGGGCGGAATGTTGCGCCAGCTGATGATGAACGTCGTGTAGCCTTGCGCGATCGTGTAGCGCACGAACGAGTTCGATTCGGACAAGTCCAGCACGTAGTATTTGTTGATGCTCGGCGGCACGATCACCAACGGTAGCGCGTGCACTCGTGCAGTCGTCGGGGCGTATTGAATCAGCTCGATCAGCTCGTTACGAAATACCACGGCGCCCGGAGTCGTCGCGATGTTGCGGCCGACGTGGAAGGCCCGCTCGTCACTGGTCGTGATGCGGCCGCGACTCAAGTCGGCAACGAAGTTCGCGGCGCCGCGCACAAGGCTCGCCCCTTCGCTCTTGAACGCTTCGGCAACTACGTCGGGGTTGGTCGCGGGAAAGTTCGACGGAGAAAGCGCGTCGACGTACTGTCGCGTCATGAACGCGAGCCGACGCTTCTCGACCGGCGACAGTGTCGCGCCGGCGACGAGCTCGCCAAGATAACGCGCGTGCAATAGGTACGACTGCAGAATCAATGAATGAAACGGCGAGGCGCGCCAGAGCGGCGAGCGAAAGCGCCGATCGCCCTCGTCGGGCACGATGATGTCGGGTAAGGCAGCGCCTGGGTGCCATTCCAGGAATGCATCCCACAGCGCGCGCGTTCCGGCCTGATAGCGACTCGTTGCTTCGGCGAAGCGCTGCGGATTAATCACTGCCGCCGGCAGCGCAGCAAGAGTCGGGGTGGACATGAGTGACGAATCGGCACACTGAACGGCGGATGCATGTTAGCAACTTTGGCGCAGCTTTATTGGTCGAGTAGCGCGTGAACCGCGGCAATGATGGCAATTCCGATTGCGATCAACCCGAGCTGTTTCGCGGTTTCGAGCGCTTCGGGTCGTCGATGCAAGCTGGGAATCAGGTCGGCGACGGCGACATACAACAGGCTCGACGCTGCGATCGCGAGCACCGTGGGAAGGATGGCCTGCATCCCGGCCAACGCGAAATACGCCGCGAGCGCACCCACCAGCGTTGCGACGCCTGCGCACACGTTGTAAGTGAATGCCTTCGCGCGCGTGAATCCCGAATGCAACAGGACCGCGAAATCGCCGACCTGTTGCGGGACCGCGTGCGCGACAATCGCGACAGTGGTCGCGACGCCAACCCGCGCATCGGTGAGGAACGCGGCGGCGATCACAATGCCATCACAGAAATTGTGCACGCTCGTGCCGATCAAGATCATCAGGCCGCTACGTCCCTGATCGGCGCCGTGTGCATGCAATGCGTGATCATGCTCGGACTCGTCCGCATCGGGCGAATGCTGATCGTGACCGTGGCTATGACGCCACAGCACGAGCTTCTCGAGCGCAAAAAAAGCGAGGAGACCGAACAGCACAGTCGTCATCACATGCTCGGCAGTGCCTGCTTCCAGCGCGTGCGGCAAGAGCTCGAGGAACACGGCGCCGAGCAGCGCGCCGACGGCGAACGAAACGAGTCGCGGTATCCACGACGCGTGCAACGCCAAAGTCGCAGCCGCAGCGATCACCGAGAGAACGCCGCCGGCGAGTGCTGCCGCCATCGTGGCGGCGAAAGAACTCATGAGCTTACTCGCGCCAAACGATAGCGGCGAAGCGCGCAGCCGTGCGATCGCGCCGGTACGAGAAAAAGCGCCGGGAATCCGTGTGCGTGCAAACGTTAGCGCCAGCCACCGCGTCGACACCGGCACGCTTCAGGCGCGCGCGCGCAAGCGCGACAAGATCGGCGAGCCACTTACCCCTATCGAGCGCCCGAAAGTGTTCCGCGTCGGAGGGTGTGATGTCGCAGAATGCATCGCGCACGTCCGCGCCGACTTCGAATGCATCGCGGCCGATTGCGGGACCGAGCCAGGCATGGATCTGTGTTCTCGGAGCGCGCATCGCAACCAACGTGGCTTCGATCACACCTGCGGCAAGTCCTCGCCAGCCTGCGTGCGTTGCCGCGACGATGCTTCCATCGTCGGTTGTGAAAAGAATCGGCAGGCAATCGGCGACGCGCACGGCCAGGGGAATGTCGGGGAGTCGCGTGAGCGCGGCGTCGGCAACCGGCGCTTGCGCATGAATGTCCGCGAGATTGTCGCGCGTTACGATCGCGACATCGCGGCCATGCGTCTGCTCGATCCAGATCGGCATTGACGGCAGGAACGAACGCACGCGCTCACGGTTCGATACAACCGATTCGCGCGTCTCAACGCCGAGCGCGTCGAGTCGCGCCGGGCCGAGGTCGAACCTGTCATGATTGTCGTTACGCGTCGTGACCAATGCGTGCACGTTGCGCGGCGCATCCCACGCCGGAATGAGCCAGTCGAGACCCTCGGCGTCCAAACGGGTCTGCAAAGCTCTCACGATGTCTCGCGCAACATCGCGATCGCCTCGAACAATGTCCGAAAATCGGCGGGCAGCGGCGCAACGAAGCACTGTTGAAGCTGCGTTTCCGGATGGCGCAACGCAAGGCGCTCGGCGTGCAGCGCCTGGCGCGGAAACTTTCTCAGCGGCTCGGGAAGCCTCGACACGCGTCGTGCGCCATAAACGACGTCTCCGACCAATGGCGCGCCCAGCGAGGCGAGGTGAACACGAATCTGATGCGTTCGCCCCGTTTCCAGCCGACAGCGCACGAGCGTCACGACGCCATGTCGCTCGAGCACCTCGACATACGTGCGAGCCGGCTTGCCATTCTCGATCACGGCCATCGTCGTTCGTTGCACCGGATGCCGGCCGATCGGCGCGTCGACGACGACACTCGTCGCGATATCACCACACGCGAGCGCCAAATACTCGCGTGTCACGCTGCGCGAGGCGAGTTGGCGCACGAGATCGGTTTGCGCCTCGGGCGTTTTCGCAACGACCATCAGCCCGGTCGTATCCTTGTCGAGTCGATGCACGATGCCGGCGCGTGGAAGCGAAGCGAGCAAAGGCGCATGATGGAGCAATGCATTGAGCAATGTCCCGGCGCGATTGCCGGCACCCGGATGAACGACCAGGCCCGCCGGCTTGTCGACGACGAGAATGGCCTCGTCCTCGTGCACGATGCGAAGGTCGATCGCCTCGGGCGCATCGGTCGTCTGCGTCGGCCCGGCACATCCGGCGACGACCAGGGCTTCACCTCCGTCGAGCCGGTGACGTGGCGCGAGCGCCACTCCGTCGACGGTCACCCGTCCTGATTCGATCCAGCTTTTGATGCGAGTGCGCGAGTGCTCCGGCAACATCCGCGCGAGCGCTGCATCGAGTCGCGTTCCGGCGAGAGCGTTGGGAACAATGAGCTCGATGACGGCACTCGCTTGCGCGAGGTCGGTGTTCGATGCGCGTTTATAATGCACGTTCACCAAGCTTTGCAAAGCGGCACAAGGATGATGGGATCAAAGCGTTACATCGGCGCGCCGGGACTGACTCGCGATCTTGCACGCGTCGTCGTTGCGATGATCGGCGTTTTGCTTTTGGCGAGTTGCGGCTTATTCCCCGAAGTCAAGGACGAAACGGCCGGCTGGAGCGCCGAGCGATTGTACGCGGCGGCGAACGGCGAGCTGAAATCCGGCAATTACACGCGCGCGATCAAGCTCTTCGACACGCTCGAGGCGCGTTTTCCGTATGGACGTTACGCGCAACAGGCGATTCTCGAAGGCGCGTATGCGAACTATCGCAGCGGAGAAACCGCCACGGCGGTGTCCGCTGCCGACCGCTTCATTCGCATCTATCCGAACCATCCCAACGTCGACTACGCGTATTTTCTGAAAGGGCTCGTGCACTTCCGCGAGGATCAGGGAATCGTTGGTTATGTCTACGAGACCGACCTCTCCGAGCGCGATCCCAAAGCGATGCGCGAATCATTCAACGCGTTCAAGGAGCTCGCGGCGAAGTTTCCCGACAGCCGCTACGCGGACGACGCCGATCATCGAATGCGCTATCTCGCGAACGCGCTCGGGCAGCACGAGGTGCACGTCGCGCGCTACTACTTCAATCGCGGTGCGTACGTTGCCGCCGCCAATCGCGCGCAATCCTCGCTCCTCAATTTTCCGAAAGTGCCGGCGAACGAGGAAGCGCTCGATCTTCTGGTCAAAAGCTACGAGAAGCTGGGTCTCGAAAAGCTTGCGGAAGATTCGCGCCGCATCCTCAAAGCCACCTATCCTTCGAGCCGATACTTGAGCGGTGCACCGCCCAAGCCTTGGTGGAAGCTTTGGTAATGCGCCTCGCTTGACCGCCGCCCGGCGCTTTCGCCAGGCGGCGTGATGCAACGCGCTTCAAGCTATTTTCTGCGCCCAAGTCCGATGTTGCCGGTGAAAACGCAGTTCGAACCGACACCGGTGTAGCGACCCGAGATTCCACCTGGCTCGACGCGCAGGTCGAAGAACGATGCGCTGCCGACGGCGCCGGTCGTGCACGTATAGGTCGTGTTGATGCTCGTGACCTGACCAAGCTGCTGCTTGTTGCCGACGTAGCTGCACACGGGGCCGCGAATCTCGACGCGCGTACCCAGGTCGATTACCACGAACGGCCCGGCTTCTTCGCTGATGATGCCGTTGTTGCTCGGGTTCGTGCATTGCGACGTCACATCCGACGTTCCGCCCAGGTAGTTGCCTGCCAGCGTGTCCTGCTTCAACAGGAACCGCTCGATCGGGCGGCTCGTCGAGATCGGGCCGTTGACATCGTTGATCTGATACGAAACCGTCGCGTTGTTGATCGACGTGGCGAGAAACTGTGCCTGACCGACCGGGGTCGTCGTCACTCTGGACGGATCGTAGATGCCGCCGTGACTGGGGCCAGCCGAGCGGAACATCGCGCCCGAGTAAAGCTGCGCGCCGCTCGCCTGCTGTCCTTGAAAAAAGAGAAGCGCGGTGTACCAGACCGGCTGGCTGTCGCGCCCGTATACATAGAATGTGAGAAACATCACGTCGCTTTGTTGCGCGATATTCAGTCCCCACCCGGCCTCGTTCGGCGACCACCACAAGTCACTGAAGTTGGTCAGCGTCGACGACGCCTGCGCCAAGCCGGAAAGTCCGATTCCGAACGCGAGAGCGGCGATACGAAGCGGATGCATGAGATGGAATCGCATGGTGAGTCGGCTCCTGAAGTTGAGTGCGGCGCCACGCCGCTGGAATTCCCTCGTAAGACGTAGC
>DATLOI010000189.1:0-25742 GCA_035536295.1 Casimicrobiaceae bacterium | reverse complement strand
TTCGCGCAGCGGACGCGGCTCGCGCGTTTCGCGGGGCTCGCGTCCTTCACGTCCTTCCCTCGATTCGCGCGGCGGCTTCGCTTCGCGGGCGTCACGCGATTCGCCACGCTCGCGCTTCTCGCCGTCGCGCCGTTGCGTCGGCTGTCCTTGCGCTCGCGCACCTTCCTTGCGCTGGTGCGCGTCGCGCCCTTGCTCGCGCCGCTCGTCGCTGCGTCGATCGCCACGCCGCTCCTCGCGTTTGTCACTGCGCTGTTGAGGTGGACCGCGACGCGGCTCGCGCCGCGTTTCACGGGACGCCGGCTCGCTCGTTGCTGCGCGTAGCGGCGCGCTTGCCACCGACGCTGGTTTCGCGCGAAACCATCCCAGGACTTTGTCGAGCCAATTCGACTGCGATGCTTCATGCATGACGGATCGCGGTGCGGCCGCTGCGGATGGAATCGGTGCGGGCTGCTCGGGCGTGATTCCCTTGACGACGGCTTCCTGGCGTGTCTCCTTGGCCTCTTCCTTCAGCTGCCTTGCGGGATCGGTCTGCGGCGGCTCCTGCACCATCTGGAACGACGGTGGCAGCGGCTCGCCCTGGTTGAGATCTTCGTGACGCAGACGCTCGATGGTGAAGTTCGGCGTTTCGAGATGTCGATTAGGGACGAGCAGCACGTTGACCTTGAAGCGTGTCTCGACCGACTGCACGTCGGCTCGCTTCTCGTTGAGAAGGAACGTCGCGACGTCGACGGGAACCTGCACCACGACTTGCGCAGTGTTGTCCTTCATCGCTTCCTCCTGAATGATGCGGAGGATGTGCAACGCCGTCGACTCGGTGCCGCGGATGTGGCCGATGCCGTGACAGCGCGGGCAGGGGATGTACGCCGATTCCGCCAGCGCGGGACGCAAGCGTTGCCGTGAGAGCTCCATCAACCCGAAGCGCGAGATCTTGCCGAGCTGCACGCGCGCGCGATCGTATTTGAGCGCATCGCGCAAGCGATTCTCGACTTCGCGCTGGTTCTTGGCACTCTCCATGTCGATGAAATCGATGACGATCAATCCGCCGAGATCGCGCAGCCGCAGTTGACGCGCGATTTCATCGGCGGCTTCGAGGTTGGTGCGAAACGCCGTTTCCTCGATGTCGCTTCCCTTGGTCGCCCGCGCGCTATTCACGTCGACCGAGACGAGCGCCTCGGTGTGATCGATGACGATCGCGCCGCCGGAGGGCAGCGAGACCTGGCGCGCGTGCGCGGTCTCGATCTGATGCTCGATCTGGAAGCGTGAAAACAGCGGCACGTCGTCGCGATACAGCTTCACGCGATTGACGTTGTCGGGCATCACGTGCGCCATGAACTGCTGCGCCTGCTCGTGGATGCCTTCGGTGTCTACCAGAAGCTCGCCGATGTCCGGATGGAAATAATCGCGGATTGCGCGAATGACGAGGCTCGACTCCTGATAGATGAGATACGCACCGGGCTGCATGCGCGAGGCATCCTCGATCGCGCGCCACAGCTTCAGCAAGTAATTGAGGTCCCATTGCAGCTCTTCGGTCGCCCGGCCTATGCCGGCCGTGCGCGCGATCACGCTCATGCCGGAGGGGACTTCGAGTTGCGAAATAGCCTCGCGCAATTCCTGCCGCTCCTCGCCCTCGACACGACGCGATACGCCGCCGCCGCGCGGGTTGTTCGGCATCAGCACGAGATAGCGGCCGGCGAGCGAGATGAAAGTCGTCAGCGCGGCGCCTTTGTTGCCGCGCTCGTCCTTATCGACCTGGACGATCAGCTCCTGCCCTTCGCGCAAATTCTCGCTGGCGCGGCGAGAGGCGTCGTCGCCTTCCAGAATGTTGTGACGTGCGATCTCCTTGAACGGGAGAAAGCCATGGCGCTCGGTCCCGTAATCGACGAAGCACGCTTCGAGCGAAGGCTCGACGCGGGTGATCACGGCTTTGTAGATGTTGGACTTGCGCTGCTCTTTGGCAGCCGACTCGATGTCGAGGTCGATCAGCTTTTGACCATCGACGATTGCCACCCGCAGCTCTTCGGCTTGAGTGGCGTTGAACAACATGCGTTTCATTTCTACTCCCGGCGCTAAAGAGCCGTCGGGTCACACGCACGCGGAACGAACTTCGGGCGCCACTTAAGCCGCAGCGCGGCTCTTTTGGCGCGAGCGTCGACTACGCGGCTTTAAAAGGCGACGAAGCTCTCGATGAAGCGCACGCGCGCTCCGCGAAGGCGCACGAACGAGCGCGATGGGACAAAACGCGTCATGCCGGGTTTATTGAAAAGCCGGTTCGTGGAGTCGAATCGATCGACACTTCGTGTTGGAGGAAGCTCGAGCAACGGGCCGTGGCTACGCGAATTCGCGGTTCGCGAGTCGACGAGAGCCTTGGGTTTGCTTTGAGCTGTGATCGCCTTGGAAAAGCCGCGCTTTACGTCTCGCGTTCGTATCCGGATGCGTTGCCGGTGCGACGGACTAAAGCGCCAATCCTTTACGATCGCTACTTTCTTCGGACTTGTATCAAGTCCGGCCGGTGAGCGACTTAACCGGCAACGCGCGCGAGGTCAACTCACGCCAGGCTTTTCGGCATTCGGCCGTCAAGCCATCAGTCGTGCGCGAATCCGCCTCGTGGGGTGCTAAGGTCGCGGAAGGCTTCGCTTCCGCCGGACTCGGGCGACGAAAAGTCGCGTCTTGTCAGCAAGTATAAAGGAATGAACAGGTTAAGCAAGGAAAGCGTCGCCCGGGTCCAGGTCGACGAGAACGCGGCCGGGCAGCGGATCGATAATTTCCTCGCCCGGATGATGAAGGGCGTCCCCAAGAGCCATGTCTATCGAATCCTGCGTTCCGGCGAAGTGCGGCTCAACGGGAAGCGAGTCGGCCCCGATGCGCGCCTTGCGGTCGGCGATACGGTTCGCGTCCCGCCGGTGCGCACGGCGAGCGCGCCGGCAACGCTCTCGGGTTCTGCAGCCCGTGTTCGCGTCCGCTCGCTTGCGATCGTCCACGAGGATGATGACTTTCTCGCGGTCGACAAGCCGCCGGGACTGGCCGTGCACGGTGGCAGCGGGATCTCGGCCGGTCTGATCGAGAGTTTGCGCGCGGCACGGCCCGAGGCGCGGTTTTTGGAGCTGGTGCATCGCCTCGATCGCGACACGTCCGGATTGCTGCTCGTTGCGAAGCGACGGCCTGCGCTCACCGCGCTGCACGCAATGTTTCGCGACGGGGCGATCGACAAGCGCTACCGACTGCTCGTTCGCGGCCGCTGGCGCGACGAGAAGCGCACCGTCAAGCTGCCGTTGCACCGTTACGCTACACGCGAAGGCGAGCGTCGCGTGCGCGTCGACGACGACCTCGGTCGCGCAGCGGCGACGACGTTTCGCCGCCTTCAAGCGTGGCCGCTGCGCGACCCGCCGCTGGCGCTTCTCGAAGCGGAGCTTTTGACCGGTCGTACGCATCAAATACGCGTGCACCTGGCGCACTTGGGATTTCCGCTCGCCGGCGATGAGAAGTACGGCGATTTCGCATGGAATCGCGAGCTTGCCAAGCGTGGGTTGAAGCGCATGTTCCTGCACGCAGCCGTGCTTGCGTTCGCCCATCCGACGGCAGGAACCCCTGTCGTGCTCGAAGCCGCATTGCCGCCGGATCTGGCTGGCTTTCTCAATACCCTTGCCAGCGAGAGTGCTGATGCGAAGTAGCGATCGCAATTTCGATCTGATCGTGTTCGATTGGGACGGCACGCTGGCCGATTCGACCGCGATCATCGCCGGTGCGATTCAAGCCGCGTGCCGCGATGTCGGTGAAGCGGTTCCGGACGCGACGAGCGCGCGCTTTGTCATCGGACTGGGCTTGCGCGATGCGCTCGCCCATGTCGCGCCGACCCTCGCTCCCGAGCGTCATTCCGAGCTTTCGGCGCGCTATCGCGATCATTACCTTGCGCGTGATGCGGAAATCCCGTTGTTCGAAGGCGCGCAGGAGCTGCTACAGGAGCTCGTCGACGCGGGCTATCTGATCGCGGTTGCGACGGGCAAATCGCGCGTCGGCCTCGATCGCGCGCTCGTCGCGAATGCGCTTGCCGATCGCTTTCATGCGACGCGCTGCGCGGACGAAGGAAAACCGAAGCCGCATCCCGACATGCTGCTGCACTTGATCGCACAGCTTCGCGTCACGGCAGCGCGCACGTTGATGATCGGCGACACGACGCATGATCTGGAAGTTGCGCGTGGCGCCGGCGCTGCATCGGTTGCCGTGGCACATGGCGCGCACGCATCGACTGCCTTGCTCGAAGCCGGTCCGCTCGCCGTCGTGCACTCGCTGTCCGAGCTTCGGCAATGGCTGGAAGCAAACGGATAGAGCGACCCTGCGTGGTGTCGAGTAGACTGCATTCATTCACTGAAAGTCCGCCGCCATGGCCGAAGAGAACTGGGAGCGCAAAACGCTCGAGCGCCTCGCATCCGACATCGTCGTCGAGCGTCGTCGCTCGCGTCGCTGGAGCATCTTCTTTCGCCTTGCCGGCTTTGCGATGCTGCTGGTGCTGGCATTGACGCTCGTCGCGCTTCTCGGTGTCGGTCAGAAGGTTTGCTTGAAGGAATGCACGGCTGTCGTCCATGTCGAGGGCGAGATCGATCGCAACGGCCGTGCGAATGCCGAAACGCTGATCACCGGCTTGAAGCAGGCCTACGAGTATCCGCAGGTCAAGGGCATCGTCGTCGTGATCAACAGTCCCGGCGGCAGTCCCGTACAAGCTGGGCTCGTATACGACGAGTTGCTGCGCTTGCGCGCCAAGCATCCCAACAAGCCGACTTTTGCCGTCGTCGAAGAGCTGGCAGCGTCGGGCGGCTATTACATTGCCGCGGGCGCCGAGCGCATCTATGTCGATCGCGCCAGCATCGTCGGCTCGATCGGCGTCATCATGCAATCGTTCGGCCTGGTCGAAGCGATCGACAAGCTCGGCGTCGAGCGACGCGTCATCACCGCCGGTGAGAACAAGTCGTTTCTCGATCCATTCCTGCCGCTCGAGCCGCGCCACGTCGAGCACATCCGCACGATGCTCATTGAAGTGCATCAGCAGTTCGTCGATGCGGTGCGCAAAGGTCGCGGTGATCGCCTGAAGGACACGCCCGATCTGTATTCGGGCCTCGTGTGGACGGGCTCGCGCGCCGTCGAATTGGGCCTCGCCGATGCGATCGGCAGCGTCGACTACGTCGCGCGCGAAGTGATCAAGGCCGAGGAAGTCGTCGACTTCACTCCGGAAGAAGGGCTATCGGAACGCATCGCGCGCCGCTTCGGGACCACGCTCGCCCGCTGGTTCGGTTATCAGCTCAAAGTTCCACGCTTCGCAGGCTATTCGCTGCGCTGAGAACGCGCTCGCGTCCACGACTCCGCGCGCGAGCGCTTTGGCCACTGCTTCGCTGCGATTCTGCGCTTCGAGCTTGCGCAGGACGTTATGGATGTGGAAGTTCACCGTTCGCTCCGCGATGCCGAGCTTGTCGCCGATGTCGCTGCTGGTGAGGCCTTTGGCCGCCATGCACAGGCAATCGCGCTCGCGCTCGGTAAGGCGGCACCTGGCTTCGGCGACAGGGATGCGCGTTGCGCGTGAGCGCGGCCGCAGCACGCGCTCCTGCAAAGCTGCGGCGAGCAGCATGAATTCACCAAGCTCCGCCAACACGACAGCGCAGCGCGCTTCACTCATCGGAAGTGCGCTGTCGAAGGCAATGATCACGCGATTGCCGTCGGCCTCGTGCAGCGACACTGCAACACCGCTGCGAAAGCCATGGCGTGCAGCGTCGTCGAGAAAGCGGCGCACGCGCCAATCGTCTTCGATATCGTCGCTATCCCAGACCACCGGCGCCACCCGCGTCGCGGTCGTCGTGACGCGAGGATCGAACGCAACGTAGCCGCGATCGCGGTAACGCGCGGCCCACTCGGGCGACCCGGTCGACCAGTACGAAGTCAATCGCTCGACGCCGCTGGCACCCGGCGTCAACGTTATCCAGGTCAAAGCGTCGAAGCCGACCTGCGCGAGAAGCGGCGCGAAGTGCGGCGCAGGATCGCTCGCGGTTGCAGCAGCGGCGATCGACGCTGCCCACTGCGGATAGCGTGGACCGAACGCAACGTCGAATCGCATGCTGAACTTCGCCATCACCCGCCCCCGGTGACCTACAACTCGAGCGATGCTAGAGCGGAAGCAAACAGCCGGCAAGGCCGCTGCGCCCTGTCAGATTCGCCAAGTTCTCACTGGCGACGGCGGCACTTGAATGCAAGTTTGCAAGCGACGGATAGTGCGCGGAAAAATCACATTTATGTGCCACGCCCTGTAGCCTACTCACGCGCCTTCGCTGGAAGCCCTTGCACCAAGGTTCCAGCGGCGATGCCCTTTTGCGCAAACCATCCCTTCTTCATTTCGAGCGCGTAGAGCGCTGGTGCAGTCGACCAGGTCGAGCGCTCGTCGTGCGGCGCCATGTCCTCAATGTTCACGATGCGGCCCTTCTCATCGATGAATGCAATCGACAAGGCAACGTAGGTGTTGCGCATCCAGAACGACAAAGGCCGCACTTCATCGAAGACGAACAGCATGCCGTGATCGGGTGGCATGCTGAAGCGATTCATGAGGCCAATCGAGCGCTGCGCTTCGTTCGCGGCAACCTCCGCTGTCAGCGTGTGCTGTCCGATCGAAAGCTTGATCGTCGGCAGGCCGGCGTTCGGTTTGCCGGGCTGCGCATGCACAGGTGCAATGGCTAGCACAACGCTCAATGCAAGGAAGAGTCGATTCATGTAGTGGTAGTGCGCAAATGCCTCTCCACACGTGCTGCGTAGACGAGCCAGAGCGCGAAGCTTGCCACGGTGAAGCCCGCCATGCCTAGCGCCAGCTTCCACAGCGAGTGGGAGAGAAACGGCGCAATCATGCCGGCGTTGACCGCGGACAGCGAGAAATGCACGAATCCCTGCAGCGAGGAAGCGAGGCCCCGCATCGTGGGAAACAAATCGAGCAGCATGATCGTAATGCTCGGCATTATGATCGCCGAGCCGATGCAGAATACGAAGATCGGCACCACGTGAATAGGCACGCCAGGCGCTACGAAAGCAACCACGACGATATTCAATGCGACGCCGGCGAATGCGAAAGCGTAGCCAAGCATGACGGTGCGACGCGGAGCGAGGCGTCCTGCGACTCGCCCCGACACGACCGCGCCGAGCATGATTCCCGAGATCATCGGCACGAAGAGCCACGCGAATCCATACGTCGACACGCCGAGAAGATCGACGAGGAACGCGGGCGCGGCTGCGATGTAGAGAAAAAAAGCGGAGAAATTGAGTCCCGGGATCAGGGCAAGCAGCAGAAAGTCGAAGCGCGTGATCACGCTGCGGTAATTGCGCCACAGCGCGCGGGGATGCAAAGGCTGGCGCGCTTCGCGCGGAAGCGTTTCGGGTAGCGCGCGAGCACACCACGCGAGCAGCGCAAGTGTCAGCATGAGGAGCAACCAGAACACCGAGCGCCATCCGAATAGGTTCAGCAGCACGCCGCCGATGACCGGCGCGATTGCGGGCGCGACGCCGAAGATCAGCGTCACCTGCGACATGAGGCGCTGTGCGTCCGGCCCCTGCAAGCGGTCGCGGATGATGGCTCGCCCGACAACCAGTGGCGCTCCCGCGGACAAGCCCTGCAGAGCACGAAACAGCCACAGCGATTGAATGTTGCCGGCAAGCGCGCAGCCGAGCGTGGCCAGCGCGAAGACGACAAGGCTCGCAAGCACGACCGGGCGCCGGCCGAGCGCGTCGGAAAGCGCACCGTGCCATAGCATCATCGCCGCGAAGGCGAGCAGATAGCTCGACAGCGTTTGTTGCACGGCGATCGTCGAGGTGTCGAACTCGGTACGAATCGCGGCGAACGCGGGCAAGTACGCATCGATCGAGAACGGACCGAGCATCGTGAGCGATGCGATCAACGCGGCGAGTGTCCATCGACCTCGTGCCGTCAACGGCGACGACGATCCGGTCACGCTGCGTCGATGGGCTCGCCTGCGAGCGCCGCGTCGACTTCGCGTCGCGTGTACTGCGGCGCGAACAGGCTGATGAATGCGTAGATGTAGCTTCGCAGGAAGACGTTGCGACGCAGTGCGAGGCGCGTCGTCGAGGTGGGAAACAAATGCGACGCATCGAGACACGCGAAGTCGGTGTCGCGCGCGGGATCGAACGCCATTTTCGCGATGATGCCGACGCCCATGCCGAGCGCAACGTAAGTCTTGATGACGTCCGCGTCGAGAGCGGTCAGAACGACATTAGGCGTCAAACCCTTGGCTGCGAACGCAGCGCTCGCCTGCGATCGTCCGGTGAATGCAAAGTCGTAGGTAACGATCGGATAGCGAGCGATGTCTTCGAGCGTCAGCGCTTTTGCCTTCGCGAGGGGATGTCGTTTCGGCATCAGCACGACGCGGTTCCACTCGTAGCAGGGCAGCGTTACAAGCGCCGGATACTCGGTCAGCGCTTCGGTCGCGATACCGATATCGACTTCGCCTGCCGCGGTCTGCTCGGCGACCTGGCGCGGATTACCTTGTCGCAGCACGAGACGCACTTTGGGATACTGCACGGCGAACGCTTGCAACACCCTGGGCAGCACATAGCGCGCTTGTGTGTGCGTGGTAGCGATCGCCAGCTCGCCCGCATCATCGCGACGATATTCATCGGCGACGCGGCTCAAGTTCGCAATCTCATCGAGCGCGCGGCGTGCCGTCGCAACGACGATCGTCCCGGCCGGCGTCAACTCGACGAGACGTCGGCCCTGACGCATGAATATTTCGACGCCGAGCTCTTCTTCAAGAAGCCCGATCTGCTTGCTGATGCCCGGTTGCGACGTGTGCAGCGCCGACGCAGCGTCGGAAACGTTGAGATCGTGGTCGACGATTGCGCACAGATAGCGGAGGCGTTGGAGGTTCACGCGACGACTGTTTATAGCCAAGCTGCGAGGTTTTGCGCCAATTGTATAACCTGCGAACATTCTTCCTGTTTCGATTACGGCGACGAACCCATGGCGCAGCGCTTCACGCTTCACCCAACGCACCCGCAACCACGGTTGGTTCGCCAGGTTGCAGCGGTCGTACGCAGTGGCGGCGTCATCGCTTACCCCACCGACTCGTGCTACGCGTTGGGATGCGGCCTGGGCGACGCCGAGGCGACCAGGCGCATTCGTGCGATCCGAGGCATCGACGAGACTCATCCGCTGACGCTGATGCTGCACGATTTGGCGCAGCTCGGTCATTTCGCGCGGCTCGACAATCGACAATTTCGCATCGTGCGACAAGGCGTTCCCGGTCCTTACACGTTCCTGCTGCCGGCAACGCGCGAAGTGCCGCGTCGGTTGCATCAGGAAAAGCGCAGCGCCGTCGGCTTTCGCGTTCCCTCGCATCCGTTCGTCGCGGCGCTCGTGGGCGAGCTTGGCGAACCGCTGTTGTCGTCCACACTGACACTCGTAGACGAGCCCGAGCCCCTCAATGATCCCGATGCGATCGACGAGCGCATCGGCGGCTTTCTGGACGCGATCATTGACGCGGGCCAAAGCCCTGCAAAGCCAACGACGGTCGTCGACCTGGCTGTCGATCCACCGGCGATCGTGCGTCTTGGCTTGGGCGACCTTGCGAGGCTGGGACTCGCCGCAACCATTCGGGGCGAATCCGGGTGAACTGGAGTAGAATGGGTCAACAAGCGGACCGGGGCGCCTTCAGGCGCCGCATTCTCCGCCGCTCGAACCCAAAGACCCAGGCTTGCCGCGCCTGTTGCTGGCGCGATGCGAAAAAGGCCTGTCTAAATACACCGAAGTCGCCAAGTCTTTGCGCAAACGGAAAGCGTTCGCCGCACGCGGCGTAGAGCGACATGTTCGCTGACCGCGTGCTATCGGGTATGCGCCCCACCGGCCGCATGCATATCGGCCATTACCACGGCGCCCTCAAGAACTGGGTGCGCTTGCAGGAGGAGTACGAGTGCCTCTACTTCGCCGCCGATTGGCATGCGCTGACGACGCACTATGAACAGCCGGAAGTCATCGACGAGACGGTGTGGGAAATGTTCATCGACTGGCTCGCAGCGGGCCTCGACCCGAATCGATCGACGCTTTTCATCCAGTCGCGCGTTCCCGAGCACGCGGAGCTCACGCTGCTGCTCGGAATGATGATGCCGGTCGGCTGGCTCGAGCGGGTTCCCACGTACAAGGATCAGCAGCAGAAGCTCGCCGACCGTGATCTTGCGACCTACGGTTTCCTCGGCTATCCGCTGATGCAGGCCGCCGACATCCTCATTTATCGTGCGAACCTCGTACCGGTCGGGGAGGATCAGGTTTCGCATCTCGAGCTCGTGCGCGAGACCGCGCGGCGCTTCAACCACATCTACGGTCGCGAGCCGGGGTTCGAGGAGAACGCGAAGGAAGCGATCAAGAAGCTCGGGCGCAGCAAAGCCAAGCGCTACGAGACGCTACGCACCGCTTTTCAGGAGAAAGGTGACGAGGCAGCGCTTGCTGCTGCGAGACAGCTGCTCGAAGACACGCAGAACCTGTCGCTTGGCGATCGCGAGCGGCTGTTCGGTTATCTCGAAGGTTCGCGACGAGTGCTGTTGCCGGAGCCGCAACCGCTGTTGACCGAAACGCCGAAAGTGCCGGGTCTTGACGGGGCCAAGATGTCGAAGTCGTACGGCAACGCGATTTTCATGCGCGAGGATCCCTCCGAGGTCACCACAAAAATCCGCACGATGCAAACCGATCCGGCGCGCGTGCGGCGCAGCGATCCGGGCAATCCGGAGAACTGTCCCGTGTGGGAGTTGCACAAGATCTATTCGAATCAGGAGACGAAGGACTGGGTGGTGAAAGGGTGCACGACCGCGGGAATCGGATGTCTCGATTGCAAGCAGCCGCTGATCGACGCGATCATCGCCGAGCAGCAGCCGATACTCGAGCGCGCGCAACGCTACGTCGACGATCGCCAACTCGTGCGCAATATCGTTGCCGACGGCTGCGAGCGCGCGCGCAATCTCGCCGAGGAAACGATGCGGGATGTTCGCGAGGCGATGGGACTTCGTTATGACTAGAAAAGACGGCCGAAAGTGCAAACCTACTTTCGGCCGATTGGGCTACCCGAAAATCGGTGGCAAAGCCACACGATTTTCGGCAGAACTGCGAAAACAACGAGCGTGGGTTGCATCAGCACGCCCTTGCCACGTATAGCGATGAGCGAATCGACCCTCGATCTCTCGCATCCGTCGCAGCTGGCACGCCCCCTCGCGCGCGTCTACGGCGAGCCGGTCACCGAGCTGCCGCAGGACCTCTATATTCCGCCCGACGCGCTGGAGGTCTTTCTCGAGACGTTCGAAGGGCCGCTCGATCTCTTGCTCTATCTGATTCGTCGCCAGAACATCAACGTGCTCGACATCCCGATGGCCGAGCTGACGCGTCAGTATCTCGGATATGTCGAGATGATGCGGCGCACGCAGCTCGAATTGGCGGCCGAGTACTTATTGATGGCGGCCGTGCTGATCGAGATCAAGTCGCGCTTGCTGTTGCCGAAACCGCCTGCGCCCGCCGGCGAGGAGGTTGCCGATCCGCGCGCCGAGCTGGTGCGGCGCCTGCTCGAATACGAGCGGATGAAGCAAGCCGCGCGCGAAATCGATGCGATGCCTTTGGCCGATCGCGATTTCGCGACGTTGCGCGTGTGGTTCGACCGCGTCGTGCCGTCGCGCTTGCCGAACGTCGCGCCGGAGGATTTGCGTGCCGCCTGGGAGGGGCTCGTGCTTCGCGCGAAAATTCATCGTCATCACCTGGTCACGCGCGAGCAGCTTTCGGTGCGAGCGGAAATGAGTCGCGTGCTGAAAGTGCTGCAGCCTGGCCGCTATGCCGAATTCACCGAGCTTTTCTCCGGGCATGCCGACGTGCAGCATCTGATCGTCACGTTCCTCGCGATTCTCGAGCTCGCGCGCGAGCAATTGATCGAGCTTGCGCAATCCGCTGCGTACGCTCCGATCTACGTGCAAGGGCGCGGCGAGAAACCGTTTGCGCTCGCCTTCGACGAACGCCAATGAACGACGACATCGATACTTCTCCGCGCGATGAATCGCACGATGGTGTGGACGCGGTCTTGACCGAGCACGCGCACCCGGAAAGCTCGGTTGAAGGAGGCGGTGACGACGCCCAGATCAAGAGCATTCTCGAAGCCGCGTTGCTGGTCGCGGGTGAGCCGGTCTCGATTGCGACGCTGGCGCGTCTTTTCGAGCCGGCGCTTCGTCATGATGTGGTGCGACGACTGGTCGAGGATTTGCAGCGCGACTGGAGCGGTCGCAAGGTCGAGCTCGTGCAGGTCGCGTCGGGCTGGCGTTTTCAAGGTCGCCGCGAGATTCAGCCTTTCCTCGACCGCCTGTCCCCCGAAAAGCCGCCTCGCTATTCACGTGCGGTGATGGAGACGCTTGCCATCATCGCGTATCAGCAACCCGTCACCCGCGGAGACATCGAAGCGATCCGCGGCGTCGCCGTGTCCACGAACGTCATCAAGGCGCTCGAGGATCGGCAATGGGTCGAGACCGTCGGTCATCGCGAGACGCCGGGACGCCCGGCACTTCTCGCAACGACGAGGACGTTTCTCGACGACCTCGGCATCACCTCCCTCGCGGAGCTGCCTCCGCTCGCCGAGCTCGATCCTACTCACCTTCTGGAGATTCCCAATGCCCCAAGCACGGCCGCCGAAGCGCCACTCGCGCTCGCGAGCCCGATCCAACGTGCCGACGACGCACGCGCAGCCGAGCCTCGCGCTGCAGAGGATCGCGGAGAGCCTGCCTCCCCGCCGGCACAAGTCCTCCACTGACGAGATCTTCTCGGAGCCGCAACGGCTCCACAAGATTCTCGCGTCGTGCGGCTTCGGTTCGCGCCGCGCGATGGAGGAGCTCATCATCGCGGGTCGCATCACCGTGAATCGCATGCCCGCGGAGATCGGTCAGAAGGTCGGTCCCGGCGATGAAGTGCGAATCAACGGTGAGCCGGTGAAGATTCGTTTCGCCGAGCCGAAGCCACGCGTCTTGCTCTATCACAAGCCGACCGGAGAGCTCGTCACGCGCGATGATCCACAGGATCGGCCGACGGTGTTCGAGGATCTGCCGGCGATCAAGGACGGCAAGTGGATCGCCGTGGGTCGCCTCGACTACAACACCGAGGGCTTGCTGGTCTTCACCAACTCCGGCGAGCTCGCCAATCGGCTGATGCATCCGCGCTACGAGGTCGAGCGCGAGTACGCGGTGCGTGTGATGGGACGTCTCACCGACGAGCAGCGCGAGACGCTTTTGCGTGGCGTCGATCTCGACGATGGTCCGGCGAAATGCGAGAAAGTCGAAGACGGCGGGGGCGATGAGGACAGCGCGAACCACTGGTACAACGTCACGATCAAGGAAGGTCGCAATCGCGAAGTGCGGCGCTTGTTCGAAGCGTTGGGATTGACGGTCAGCAGGCTGATACGCACACGCTATGGACGCCTTGCGATGCCGTCGCTTTTAAAGCGCGGCGACGTGATGGAAATGGAGCCGCAGGATGTAACGGGGTTGTTGCGAAGCGTGGGTTTGCGCGCGGGCGCGAACGCGTCGCAGCAGCAACCATCGCCGCCGGGACCGGGGCGGCCGCAGCCGCGACCTGCGAATCCCAATGGCTCGCGACATCCGCAACGCGGTCGACGGCGGGGACCGCATCAAAATGCGGGGCAGGGAAACGTTGACGGGGCATTCGCGGGGCAGCGCGATTCGGGGCAACGGCAGGGCCAGGGCCAAGGTCAAAGTCAAGGTCAAGGTCAGGGCAATCGGCGCCAGGGGCAGGGTCAGGCGCAAGGCCAGCGAACGTCGCAAGGTGTCCGACCCGGCGGTGGCCAGGGCAACGGCAAGCGTCATGGCCAGCGGCCGCACGGTCAACATCAGGTGGCGACGGGAGGACCAGGGAAACCCCCGCGGCGTCATCCGCGAAGTGCGAACGCGCAACCCGGTAATTCGCTTGGATCGCCGGGCAATTCAAAAGCGCGGCCAGGCAATTCGAAGCGCCGACGCACCGGACCGAAGAGCCATCAGAACGCACAGCCTGGAACCGTGCGTGATCGACGCGTCGGAATGCTGCCGCCGGGCGCGGATGGTCGCGAGCCCCATATGCCGATCGTGACGCACAAGAAGCGCCGCACGGTTGTTGCCGAGACGATCGAGCCGTGGAGTGTTCCGCCGCGCGACGACGAATCGAATTGATTCAATCGAGAAAGAGATCGCGCAGCAGCGGCTGTCCCGGCGCTAGCGCATAGCGGTCGAAGTTCGTCACGCCAGCTTCGCGCAAGACATCCTCGTCGATTTCGAAGCGACCCGAGATGAACGCCTCGCGGGTCAGCATCGCGTGCGCCGCATCGGCCACGATTTCGGGTTTTCGCATGCGCGACGTCTGCGATGCGGCGTCCGGCAGCAACGCGACCGCCGCGGTCGCAATGATCGTCTTTGGCCACAGTGCGTTCACGGCTACGCGCGCATGCCGAAATTCCTCGGCAACGCCGAGCACCACGAGGCTCATGCCCATTTTCGCGATCGTATAGCCGACGTGATCCTTGAACCATTTAGGATCGAGCGATGGCGGCGGTGCGAGCGTGAGGACATGCGCTTGAACGCCTGATCTCGCGGCTTCGACGAGATGCGGCACGCACGCGCGCGTCGCAACATAGGTGCCGCGCAGGTTGACGTCGAGCATCAGGTCGAAGCGCTTCGGCGGTGTTTGCAATATCCCCGTCAAGCTGATCGCGCTTGCGTTGTTGACGAGAATGTCGAGTCCTCCGAAGCGCGCGACGGTTGCTTCGACCGCTTTGTCGACGGCGCTTTCGTCGCGAATGTCGCAGGCGATTGCGAGCGCGTGGCCGCCGGCCCGCTCGACCTCGTCGGCCGCATCGTGAATCGTGCCCGCGAGCTTGGGATGCGGCGTCTCCGTTTTGCCGAGGATCGCGACGTTCGCACCATCGCGGGCAGCACGCACGGCGATCGCGCGACCGATGCCGCGTGAAGCACCGGTGATGAGCAGCGTTCGTCCTGCGAGTGTCCGATTCATCGATTTGCTCCGAACGCCGCTGAGCGCTTCTCCAAGAATGCGCGCACACCTTCGACGAAATCATCGGTACCGGCGCAGCGACTGAAGCTGTCACCTTCGGCATGCAGCTGCTCGGACAGCGTCCGTTGCATCGACTCGCGCAACAGCCGCTTCAAGTTACGCACTGCGTCGACCGGTCCCTCGGCAATGCGGCGCGCAGCCTTCGTCAGCGTGGCGTCGAGCTCTGCTGCGGCGACGACCCGATTGACGATCCCCAGCGACAAGGCGGTGGCGGCATCGAAGCGATCACCGAGCAGCATGATCTCGGCGGCTTTGCGCGCGCCGACCAGACGTGGAAGCCAGTACGTGCCGCCGCCGTCGGGCGTGACGCCGAGCTGCAAGTACGCCGAAGCGAAGTAAGCATCGTCACAGGCGTACACGAGATCGCAGGCGTTCGTCAGCGACAAGCCGAATCCCGCGACTGCACCTTGCACACCCGCGATCACCGGTTGTGGCATCCGTGCCAGCAGTTCGATCGTTGCGTGCACGCCATCGATCAGCGCGCGAAACTCGGTTGTACGTTGCGCGCCTCGCGAATCAAGCGACTCGGCGAACAGTCGAATGTCACCGCCTGCCATGAAGTGCTTGCCGGCGCCGCGCAACACGACGACTCGAATGTTGTCATCGCGGGCGATCGAGCTCGTCGCTTCGAACATCGCATCGACCATCGCGTTGTCGAGCGCGTTGAGCGCGGCGGGTCGATTGAGTGTCAGCGTGGCGATCGCGCCGTTGCGCGTCACGAGAACGGTGTCGTTGGTCATGTTGATTGTGCGAGTGATGGGCTGTAAGCCGTGGATGAAGTGTGACGTGGCCCCGCGTAGCGCTCGAGCGCCGCGGACACGGTCGCGAAATGTATATCGACGACGTCGTCGATGTCGTCGGCATAGCCGCCGGCCATGACGATCGCAACCGGGACGCCGGCGCGCTGCAAGGAGTCGAGCACATATGCATCGCGCGCAACGAGTCCGGACTTGGTCAATGCGAGCCTGCCAAGGCGATCGTTCACGTAGGGGTCGGCGCCGGCGAGATAGATCGCAAGCTCGGCGCGGCTTTGTTGGAGCGCAAGTGATAGCGCGATCGCCAGCGTCGCGAGATAGCTCGCGTCGGCGGTGCCATCGTCGAGCTCGACGTCCTGTCGACTGCTGCACTTCCGAAACGGAAAGTTGTTGCGTCCGTGCAGCGATAACGTGTGCACACTCGCATCGCCTTCGAGAATCTCCGCGGTGCCGTCGCCCTGATGCACGTCGAGATCGACGATCAATGCCCGACCGATGCGCGACTCGGCCTGCATGGCACGGATCGCGACGACGGCGTCGTTGAAAACGCAGAATCCTTCGCCGTGATCATGGTGGGCGTGGTGCGTTCCGCCGGCGAGATTCACGCCGGCGCCAAACTCGAGCGCCGAGCGACACGCGGCGATCGTTGCGCCGGCGGATCGTCGCGAGCGCTCGACCATTTGCAAAGACCAGGGAAAGCCGATCCTTCGCATTTCCCGCGTGTCGAGCGTTCCCTTCACTACGGCCTCGATGTAGCGGTGGCTGTGCGCGCGCGCAAGCTCATCGTCACTCGCTGGGAGCGGCATACGCATGCGATCACGCGCGACTTTTGCGACACGCTCACGCAACCTCGCGTATTTGGGCATCAGAAAGCGATGACCGGGGGGTAACGGCAGCACGTAATGGTCGGTGGCGAATATCAGCATTTCACTTGTCGTCCGCAGTCAGGGCGCGCCGAAACGGCGAGCCGTGCGCAAGCTCGTCGACCGTGTGCGCGATGTCGACGCGCTCGCGTGCGCAATAGTCGTCTATCGCCGCAGCGAACGCCGGCTCGCCGATGTAATGCGCCGAGTGCGTGACGACAGCCTGCAGACCCCGCGCGAGCTTGTGCATGCCTTGCGCGCCGCCTTCGAACGAGGCTATGCGCCGCTCGATGCAGAAGTCGATCGCCTGGTAGTAGCACGCCTCGAAATGAAGCCCGGGCACGTAATCGACGCTTCCCCAGTAGCGTCCCCATAGCGACGCGGCGTCGAACACGTCGAGCGCAGCACAGATGGGACGACCTTCGCGGATGCCGACGACCATCAGGATATGGTCGCCAAGCGTCTGCGCAACGCGATTGAAAAAAGCGAGGGTAAGATACGGCGTCGAATGATGTGCGCGATACGTCGCCTCGTAACAGCGATAGAAGAAGGCCCAGTCGGCAGCGCTGATGTCGCTGCCCGTCTTGCGGGCGAACGTGATACCTGCGTCGCGGACGCGCCTGCGATCCTGCTTCACTTTCTTGCGCTTGTCGTGCGAGAACCGGGACAGGAAGTCGTCGAAGTCGCGATAGCCCGCGTTCATCCAGTGAAATTGCACGCCGGTGCGGATCGTCATGCCGGCGCTTGTGCACAACGCGGCGTCGCGCTCGTCGAGAAACAACAGATGCAGCGACGAGACTTCCTTGCGCGCTACGAGGTCGGCGGCTGCGGCACGCAGCGCTTCCTTGACGCTATCGTCGCTGGCGAGAAGGCGCGGGCCGGTCACCGGTGTGAATGGAATCGCACCGACGAGCTTCGGATAGTAGCGACGGCCGTAGCGTCGATACGCGTCCGCCCAGCCCCAGTCGAATACGTACTCGCCATAGGAATGTGTCTTTGCGTACAACGGCAACGCTCCTTCGAGCGAACCGTTACGCCACGCGGTGACAAAGCGTGGAGTCCAGCCAGTTGCGCGGCTTGCGCAGCCCGTCTCGTGCAGCGCGCTCAGGAACGCATGCGTGAGGAACGGCTGCGACTGGGCGATCGGATCCCATTGCGCGGCGGCGATACGCTCGATCGGCACGTCGTGGCGAATTGCCAGCGCGGCGTGGCTGTCGTTGCGTGGCATCCGCGCATTGTCGCAATTTCCGTCAACCGTCGTCGAGCCGAATGGTTCGTGTAATCTTCGCTTCGACGCTTGCCAAGAGGAAGCCTATGAAAAAAGTCGAAGCGATCATCAAGCCGTTCAAGCTCGACGAGGTGCGCGAAGCGTTGTCCGAAATCGGCGTTTCGGGGTTGACCGTCACCGAAGTCAAGGGTTTCGGCAGGCAAAAAGGTCACACCGAGCTCTATCGCGGGGCCGAATACGTCGTCGACTTCCTGCCCAAGGTCAAAGTCGAGGTGATCCTCGCCGACGCGATGGTGGAGCGCGCAATCGAGGCGATCGTGCGTGCCGCGCGAACCGGAAAGATCGGCGACGGCAAAATCTTCGTCACCGATGTCGACCAGGTTATCCGCATTCGCACGGGAGAATCGGGCGAGGCGGCGGTGTAGGCGGATCAGAGGATCGTAGAGCTCGGGACCTGTCGGCGCAGCAACGTAATCACGAATCGCGGAGAAGCACATGTCAGCCATGTCGGAGTTTCGCGAGTTTGCCCTCAAGGGTAGCGTCATGGATCTCGCGGTCGGTGTCATCATCGGCGCGGCATTCGGCAAGATAATCGATTCGTTGGTGAAGGACGTGATCATGCCGATCGTGGGCGTGATCACCGGCGGTGGGGCCGATTTCTCGCAGAAATACCTGGTGCTCGCCGGGAGCGTCCCGCCCGGCGCGCCGCTGGAGGCTGCACAGAAGGCCGGCACCGTGCTGGCGTGGGGCAACTTCGTCACCATCCTCATCAACTTCATCATTCTCGCGTTCGTCATCTTCTGGATGGTCAAGGCGATGAACCGCGCGAAGAGAAAGCAGGAAGTCGCGGCCGCGCCGACGCCGGAGGACACGCTCCTGCTGCGCGACATCCGCGATCAGCTGAAGCGATCCTAACGCAGCGCGCGCGGGTGCGCGCGCCGACGCGCGCCCGCCGGACGCGACCACAACAACCCTACCGAAGGAATGCAATGAAACTCGCAAAGCTCGCGGTCGCACTCCCGCTCTGGCTGGCGCTGGCCGGTGCCGTTCAGGCCGACATAAACATCGGCGTGACGCTGTCCGCCACCGGCCCCGCCGCGTCGCTTGGCATCCCGGAGAGGAACACCTTCGAGCTTCTGCCGACCACGATCGGCGGCGAGAAGATCAACTGGATCGTGCTCGACGACGCTTCGGATACGACGCGCGCGGTGACGAACGTGCGACGGTTGCTGACCGAAAATCGGGTCGATGTCATTGTTGGATCGACGATCACACCGAACTCGCTCGCGATGGTCGACGTGGTTGCCGACGCCGAAACGCCGATGATTTCGATGGCAGCGTCGGCGCGCATCGTCGATCCGACCAACCCGAAGACGCGCTGGATATTCAAGACGCCGCAAAGCGACTCGCTGATGGCCGATGCGATCGCCGTGCACATGAAGGCGAACGGCGTGCGCTCGATGGGTTACATCGGATTTGCCGACGCTTACGGAGATAGCTGGCTCGCCGAGATCAAGCGCTCGGCGGAAACGGCGGCGATCAAGGTCATCGCCGAAGAGAAGTACAACCGCAACGATACTTCGGTGACCGGGCAGATCCTGAAGATCATCTCGGCAAATCCCGATGCGGTCCTGATCGGCGCTGCCGGCACGCCGGGCGCGACGCCGCAGAAAGAGCTCGTCGCGCGCAACTATAAAGGCAAGATCTATCAGACGCATGGCGTGGCGAATCCGGATTTCCTGCGCGTCGTCGGCAAGGATGGCAACGGCACGGTGCTGCCCTCCGGACCGATGCTGGTCTACGAACAGTTGCCCGAATCGAATCCGATCCGCAAGGTCGCCGCGGACTACATCACGAAATACGAGCAGAAGTTCGGTACGCGCTCGACATTCGGCGGGCATGCGTGGGACACGTATCTTCTCTTGAACCAGGCGATTCCGGCTGCACTCAAGAAAGGCAAGCCCGGTACCAGAGAGTTTCGCGCAGCGCTTCGCGACGCGCTCGAGGGTGCGAACGTCGTCGCGACGCACGGCGTCTTTGTCATGTCGCCCAACGATCACAACGGACTCGACAATCGCGCGCGGGTGATGGTGCGAATCGACAACGGCAAGTGGGTGTTGACGAAGTGATCGGTTGACCCTCCGGCGTTCACCATGCAATCCCCGCGGACGATTTTTTCAGTCGCGGATGACGCATGAATTTGTCGATCGCCGCCCTGTTGACGCAGGACGGAATCACCAACGGCGCGATCTATGCGCTACTTGCGCTCGCGCTGGTGCTCGTCTTTGCGGTGACGCGCGTCATCTTCGTGCCATCGGGCGAGCTCGTCGCATTCGGGACGCTGACGCTCGCGGGCTTGCAGCTCGCCAAGACGCCGGGGACGGTGGGATTGCTCGCCTGCATGGCGGTCATCGCCGGCGCTATGGAGGTCGTCGCGTCGCTGCGGCGCGGTGAAGCGTCGCGCATCGCGATACGCTTGCTTGGATGGACCGGAGTGCCGCTCGCAATCGCCGCGGGCGTTTGGACGATCGCACCGATGTCGCTACCGTTGCCGTTGCAAATCATCGCGACGTTGGCCGCGGTGACCGCGCTCGGTCCGCTCCTGTATCGCATTGCCTATCAGCCGATCGCCGAGGCATCGGTGCTCGTCCTACTCATCGTTTCGGTGGCAGTGCATTTCGCACTGCTTGGACTCGGCCTATGGTTTTTCGGCGCCGAAGGATCGCGCACGCCTGCTTTCGCATCCACAACGTTTCACGTGGGCGAGGTGAACGTGAGCGTGCAGAGCCTGCTTGTTGTCTTGACGAGCGTGCTGGTGATCTTCGCGCTCTATCTGTTCTTCGGCCGCGCACTGTACGGCAAGGCACTGCGCGCGACGGCGTTGAATCGCGTCGGCGCGCGTCTGTGCGGCGTGTCACCGACGTTGGCGGGGACGCTCACGTTCACGCTCGCCGCACTCTTGTGTGCATTCTCCGGAATTTTGATCGGCCCCATCACGACGATCTACTACGACTCCGGATTTCTGATCTCGCTCAAGGGATTCGTCGGCGCGATCATCGGTGGCCTCGTGAGCTACCCGCTTGCCGCGGCTGGCGCGCTGTTCGTCGGCTTGATCGAATCGTTCAGCTCGTTCTGGGCGAGTGCTTTCAAGGAAGTTATCGTATTTACATTGATCATTCCGGTGCTGTTGTGGCGCAGTCTCACGACGCGGCACCACGAGGAGGAGGAATAAGTGAAGCGTTGGCGCGCCGCTAATGTCGAGCCATGAATTCGGCCCGCATCGCATTCGTCGCGACGATCGCTGTGCTGGCAACGCTGCCTTTGTTCGCGCCGCAGTTTTGGGTAACCCTCGGCAATTACATCGGTCTGTACAGCATTGCCGCGCTCGGGCTCGTGCTGTTGACGGGCGTTGCCGGGCAGACGTCGTTCGGTCAAGCGGCGTTCGTCGGCGTCGGGGCATACACGACCGCTTACCTGACGACGCGCTATGGGACGTCGCCGTGGCTCACGCTGCCGATCGGCCTTGCATTGACGGGTGCCGTGAGCCTGTTCCTGGGATTCATCACGCTGCGCATGCGAGGTCATTATCTGCCGCTCGCGACGATCGCGTGGGGAATCAGCCTCTACTATCTGTTCGGCAACGTCGACGCGCTCGGCGGTCACACCGGCATGACCGGCATTCCTCCGCTCGGCGTCGGCGACACTGCGCTTCGTAACGAGCGGCATTACTTCTATCTGATCTGGGCGATCGCGCTCGCAGCGCTCTGGAGCGCTGCGAATCTTCTCGACTCGCGTCAGGGACGTGCGATTCGTGCATTGCGCGGCGGACTCGAGATGGCGGAAGCGTTCGGCGTAAACGCAGCACGGCTGAAGATCGTCGTCTTCGTGCATGCCGCGCTGCTGGCGTGCGTATCGGGCTGGCTGTACGCGCACTTGCAGCGTTTCGTGAATCCGACGCCGTTCTACATCAACCAGGGCATCGAATATCTGTTCATGGCAGTCGTCGGGGGCGCGGGCAGCGTGTGGGGCGCAGTGGTCGGTGCAACGCTGATCACGCTCTTGAAGCAATGGTTGCAGGAAGGCGGCGCGTTGATGACGTTGTTTCGAAGCGGCCTCGAACAGGTGCTGCCAAAAGGTGTTTCGCCGTCGGGAAACTTCGAGTTGATCGCATTCGGCGTGCTGCTCGTGGTCTTGTTGCAGCGCGCGCGGGAAGGGTTGTGGCCGTGGATCGCCCGCCTGATTCCTGCCAGGGCGCCGCCGCCCGTTCCCGATGCACCGCCGTTGCCGTTGCGTGAGCGCACCGATGGCTCCGACGCATTGCTCGAAGTGCGCAATGCTCGTCGCAAATTCGGCGGACTCGTGGCCGTCGACGATTTGTCATTCGCGCTTCGCCCGCGCGAAATCGTCGGGCTGATCGGCCCGAACGGCGCAGGGAAAAGCACGACCTTCAATTTTATTTGCGGCGGCCTGCCATTGACCGCGGGTGAAGTGCTTTTCCGCGGCAAGTCGATTGCGGGACTTCCGCCCTACGAGATCGCGCGACGCGGCATTGGTCGCACGTTTCAGCATGTCAAATTGATCGGGCCAATGACGGTGCTCGACAACGTTGCCCTCGGCGCGTATTTGCGAGGCGACTCGGGGGTCGTTCGCGCTTCGCTCAGGCTCGATCGTGCCGAAGAAGCGCGCACGAAGGCGGCGAGTGCGCGCGCGATCGAGCGTTGCGGGCTCGGCGAGCACGTGTTCGATGCGGCCGGCAGCTTGCCGCTTGGTCAGCAACGCATTGTCGAGATCGCGCGTGCGCTCGCGGCCGATCCGACGCTTGTTCTGCTCGACGAGCCCGCCGCGGGCTTGCGCTTTCAGGAAAAACAGCGATTGGCTGACCTATTGCGCTCGCTGCGCGCCGAAGGGATGACGATTCTTCTGGTCGAGCATGACATGGAGTTCATCATGGGCATCACCGATCGACTGGTGGTGATGAACTTCGGCCAGATGCTGGCGACCGGCGTGCCTGCGGAAATCCAGCGCAACGCGGCGGTGCGCGAAGCGTATCTCGGCGTCTGAACAGGCGCTAGCGTGTCGAATCTACTCGATGTTCGGGATGTTAATGTTGCGTACGGCAAAGTCGAAGCTGTGCATCGCGTGTCGCTCGCAGTCGACGAAGGACGCATCGTCACCGTCATCGGTCCCAACGGCGCCGGCAAGACGACACTCCTGGCGGCGATCATGGGTTTGTTGCCGATGCGCGGCGATATCGACTATCTGGGCACTGCGCTCACGCGTATGTCGGTCGAACAACGCGTGGCGCGCGGCCTCGTGCTGGTTCCCGAGCGGCGCGAGCTCTTCGCCGACATGACGGTCGCCGACAATCTCGCGCTGGGCGCATTTGCGCGACGTAACGATCGTGGAGCGAATATTTCGCGGTCGCGCGACGACGTTTATCGACGCTTTCCGCGCTTGCTCGAGCGTCACGACCAACTTGCGGGAACGCTGTCGGGAGGCGAACGCCAGATGCTCGCACTCGGTCGCGCGCTCATGGCGCAACCGAAGCTCTTGATGCTCGACGAGCCCTCGCTTGGATTGGCGCCGCTGATCGTGCGCGAGATCTTCGCGATCATCGGCGAGCTTCGTGCAAGCGGCGTTTCGATCCTGCTGGTGGAGCAGAATGCGCGCGCTGCGTTGCGAATCGCCGACTATGGATATGTGATGGAGACCGGCGAGCTTGCGATGCACGGACCGGCAACGGAACTGGCGGCGGATCCGCGGGTGGCGGCGACCTACCTGGGTGCCAACACGAATTAGCGTTGTAATCGCGGTGTTTAGGGAGGCTCTGATCAAATTACGTGGAGCGCGTTGGCACGAAATCTGATGATGGTTAGACCAGGGCGAAGGACATGGTCCTTCCCACGTTCGAGACACTGGGCGACACCAGCGCCAGATTATCGTGCCAACCCCAAGGGACGGGGTTTTCCGGGGCGTTGACTTTGTTGTTAGGCGACGGCCAATAGGATGAACTACTGGCCGCGCCTGCCGTCGCGGCATCATCCCCGGGAAACCTCCGTGGCGCCCGCGTAACTTGGTCAGAGCCACCCTTGGCCCCACCTGTAGACTTCTTCGTCCTCAACGGCTGTTCTCCTCGCATGTCGACCCTTGCGCTGCCCCCGCTGTCACCCGTGTTGCTTGGCGACGCCGAGCGACTGCTGCTCGGTCCCGGCAATCTCGATCGCGACAAGCTCGATCGCGTGCTCGCGTCGATTCACATGCACGAAGTGGATTTCGCCGATCTCTACTTCCAGCAATCCCGCTTCGAGAGCTGGAGTCTCGAGGAAGGAATCGTCAAGTCCGGCGCGTTCTCGATCGATCGCGGCGTTGGTGTTCGTGCTGTGACCGGCGAGCGACAAGCATTCGCTTATTCAGACGACGTTTCGTTGCGAGCGCTCGACGAAGCAGCGGTTGCCGTGCGAGCGATCGGCCGGCAGGGACAATCGACGGTCGCTCCGATCACGCGTGGCGGAAGCGCGCACGCGTTGTACTCGATCGCCGATCCGGTGGGAAGCCTCGATGAGGCCGCGAAAGTGAAGCTTCTCGAAACCCTCGAGCGCAAGGCGCGAGCACTCGATCCGCGTGTTGCGCAAGTGATGGCATCGCTTGCGGGCGAGCACGAGACCGTGTTGGTTGCGCGCAGCGACGGATTGATCGCCGCCGACGTGCGCCCACTCGTGCGCGTATCGATCACCGTCATCGTCGAAGCCAACGGCCGCCGCGAGCAGGGCTATGCAGGAGGTGGCGGGCGCTTCGATTACGCTTACTTCGATGATGCATTGCTTGATCAGTACGCGAAGCAAGCGGTCGAGCAGGCGCTACTCAATCTCGCTGCAAAGCCGGCGCCTGCGGGCACGATGACCGTTGTGCTGGGACCGGGCTGGCCGGGTATTTTGTTGCATGAGGCGATCGGGCACGGTCTCGAAGGCGACTTCAATCGCAAGGGCACGAGCGCGTTCTCGGGCCGCATCGGCGAGCGTGTAGCAGCGCCTGGTGTCACCGTCATAGATGATGGCACGTTGCATGATCGACGCGGGTCGCTCAATCTCGACGACGAAGGCAATCCGACGTCGCGCACCGTGCTGATCGAGGACGGCATCCTGCGCGGCTACATGCAGGATCGGATGAACGCTTCGCTGATGCAGGTCGGAATCACCGGCAACGGCCGGCGCGAGTCATTCGCACATCTGCCGATGCCGCGCATGACCAACACGGTGATGCTGAACGGCGATCGCGATCCCGGCGAGATTCTCGCGTCGGTGCAGGATGGAATCTATGCGGTGAACTTCGGCGGCGGCCAGGTCGACATCACGAGCGGCAAGTTCGTGTTCTCGATGGCCGAGGCTTACAGGATCGAGAACGGCAGGATCGCCTATCCGGTCAAGGGCGCGACTTTGATCGGCAACGGTCCCGATGCGCTCACGCGTGTGACGATGATCGGTAACGACATGCGGCTCGACACGGGAATCGGCACGTGCGGCAAGGACGGGCAGAGCGTGCCGGTGGGGGTGGGTCAGCCGACGTTGAAAATCGAGGGGTTGACGGTCGGCGGAACGGGGTAATCAAGCAAGTTTGACGCTAGAAGAAACGCGCGGATAATCGTTCGCGCGCACCTCCGCCCGCGTCCGGATGTGCGGCCCGCAGCGACACTCCGACGCGGCAACAGGGGGCCACATGCGTGCTGCGCGAAAAGCTTCGTTTGCAATACTCGTTGCGACACTCGCTATGACAATGGGAGCCGAAGCCAA